>CAYZIQ010000001.1:0-7918 GCA_964478375.1 uncultured Chloroflexus sp.
CCCAGCTGTCCGTTAAACTGCGGGGAGGCGGACGGCTGCGGGATCGCTGCGCGGATAATGCTCACGGCGCGGGCGTCAGGGCTGGAATGCGCTGGTAAGAAAATTCATCCATGCCCGCTGCCTGCCGGGCATGTTCAATGGTGATGCTGACGACGCGCCCCTCACTATCCAGGTCGAGGTATATATTTTCATTCAGTTCCCGCGTTTCGACGGGTGGTTTCCCAGAAAATTCCACCAGCGTAGTATCGGTATCGGCAAAGTATTTGATGTTCATGACTTACTCCTTGAAATCCCGGTCGAAAAAGGCATTGTGAACGGTCTCGCCATCTTCGAGCAGAATGACGCGCAAGGCACGGTTGTCCATTTCGAGGATTCGACCCCAACAACGAATCCGGCCGTCTGATTGACATTCCTCCCGCAATGGATTCTGGATAACGCGTTCGATCCATTCATCCCGAATCATACTTCGATCCGGGCGCTGGCGGGTATAGCGAAAGTACTGCGTTGTTTTCATTGAGCGCGATTTTCCTGCGAGAGTATGGATGAAGTATACCTCGCCTTTCCCCTTATTTGCCATTCTTTTCCTTCCAGAGTAGCACTGCACCAAATCGTGGTCAGCCCCTCACCCTTCGACAGGGCTTCGGCAGGCCTTCGGCGTGAGCGGACTTCGTCTGAGCTCAGTCGAAGACCTCAGGCGAACGCTCAGCCTACCAGCTCAGGGCATTGCCCCCGGCCCCGCCCCCGAAAGCGGGGGCGCCAATAGGGTGCTTCGCGAGGGAGAAGAGGGGCGGGGGATGGGTCCGCAGACCCCGCCCCTCACCCATCCCCCGCGGGGGAGGGGAATATCTCCCCGGCAGAGTTCGGATTTCGGCCAGCATCGTCTCTACCCACGCCAGCCGGTCGCTGACGACGCGCTTCGAGAGTTTATCCGGCATCATATTTAGGCCCCTCCTCGTGCAGGATCAACGCCATGCGTTCACGCTCCAGGAAGGCCAGGTCGCCGGCGCGGCGCAGGATATAGAGATCGTATTCATCTGCCAGGTACGAATCGCTCGCAAACAGGCGGTTGCCGCGGATGGCATTGGCCGCCAGGAAAGGATCGGCATCAGCCAGCGTGACCAGGTCCACCCGCGCCACACCGAACAGGTCCTCCAGCGCCTGCGCAAAGTGGACCTTTTGCTTCACCGTCAGCGGCGCGGCGGTCAGGATAGCAATATCCACGTCCTTATCCGCGGGCGCGAGCGCGGCGATCTTGCCGGCAACCATCTCATATACTTCATCCGCCCGGCTGCCGAAGACATAGAGGATGTTCACGCCGTGCTCGCGGCACAATCGCTCGATCTGTTGGCGCGCGTCCATGCGATTCATTATACCCCGCTTATCCCAGGTGACAGTCACCTACCAGGTGACTGTCACCTGCAACAGCCACCAACCGCACCTCATCTACCTCATTCCACCTCGGCTGCGGCATGACCGACCGCACGCGCAGGTAGTTGTCGGTCAACCCCTCCATTTGCCAGCCCACCTCACTCAACTGGCTGGTTGACTCCCACAGCACAGACACCTTCCGCCCGATGAACTGGCGCATGAAATCCTGCTCGGATTTGGCGAAAGCCGCCCGCAGCGCGGCGTTGCGTTCCTTGCGGACCTCGTGTCTGATCTGCCCATCCATGCGCGCCGCGGCTGTACCCGGGCGCGGTGAATACGTAAAAACGTGGCCGCGGGCGAAGGCCATGCGCTTGACGAAATCGAGCGTTTCAGCGAATTCGGGCTCCGTCTCACCGGGAAAGCCGGCAATGACATCGGTGGTGATGGCTACATCCGGTATTGCCTGCCGCGCCGCGGCGACCAACGCGGCGTAGGATTCGGGCGCCGTCTTGCGCGCCATGCGCCGTAGAACGCTGCCGCTGCCGGATTGCAGCGGCAGGTGCAGGTGGCGGCAGAGGCGCGGGTCCGACCAAAGGCCGAAGAAATTTTCACCCAAGTCCCATGGCTCCAGTGAGGACAGGCGCAGGCGCGGCGCATCCGTCTCATCCAAAATTGCCTTGACCAAATCCCGCAGATGTAAATCGAAATCCTGCCCCCACCAGCCCAGATGGACGCCGGTCAGCACGATCTCTTTCGTCCTGCCCGCGAGGGCAGACCGAACGTCTGTCAGCACATCGGCGATGGGCCGCGAACGCCCCGCTCCGCGTGCGAGGGCTGTGATGCAATAGGTGCAATGGTTATCGCAGCCATCCTGCACTTTGATAAAGGCGCGCGTGCGCGCCCGAAGGCCAGGCAAAGGCTCACGGATTAGAGGTTCCAGATCAAAGGTTTCGGCGGGGATGTCAAGCAAATCGCTGACGAGGAAATCCTTGCGGTCGTTGGAAATGACAAACTTGACCCCAGGCAGGGTTGCGGCAACATCCGGCTCGAGGGTAGCCCAGCAGCCGGTGACGGCGATCTTGCCTGCGCCCAGGCGCGACGCTGCGCGGATTTTGCCACGCGAATCGGAGGCGGCTTCGGATGTCACCGTGCAGGTGTTGACCACGGCCAGGTCCGCCTCCGCTGCAGTCACCACGATCTCATGACCCGCAGCGCGGAACTGGCGCGCCATCTGCTCGATCTCTGCCTGGTTGAGGCGGCAGCCAATGGTGTCGAGAAACACTCTCATCTTGCCATCACTCATCACTCGTCACTCATCACGGCTTCAGCACTACAAAATTGTCGAACACCGCATCCGTGCCAGGCTGGTCGAACGTCCCTGCCAGCAAACCGACATCGCCATCGG
The DNA here is from genome assembly GCA_964478375.1 of uncultured Chloroflexus sp. Lineage (GTDB taxonomy): Bacteria > Chloroflexota > Anaerolineae > Anaerolineales > Villigracilaceae > CG2-30-58-95. The sequence continues at coordinate 2,774 of CAYZIQ010000001.1, forward strand.
CAAAATCAGCATCCTGGACCATACCCACCGGCTGCCCGTTGATGTACAGCGTCAGCGTCTCGCCGATGCAATCGGCGCGTAGATGGTTGAGGGATTCGCCCTGTGTAATGGCCGGGGTATAAGTCATCATAGCCTGGCCGAGCAGTGAGCGCAGCCCTCCGCGCAACTTGCCGATGCCATAATAACCATCGCTGCTGATGATGAAGAAATAATAGTCCCGCGCGTCACGGTAGCGGCAGAGCAGGCCGAAGCGGTTCTCGACTGGTCCACCGATCATGTACACGTCCGTTTCGATGCGCACGTCGCGGAAGTTCAGTCCCGGCGTGGACCATAGGTCGTAATCAGTCGTGTTCACCCAGATGCGGAATCCGCCGCCGAAATAATCCATCGCGCCGCTGGAATTGACCGCCCGCGCCCAGCCGCTGGCCGGGTCGGAAAAATCGTCCTTGAACAGGGCATCGCCGGAGCGAGTCAACAAATCCGCGATGCGGTAGGAATGGCAGGCGGAGGCGACCAGGGTGAACAGGAGTAATAGAAAGAACAAGCGTGGACGATTCATAATAAATGTCAATTCTATCAGATCAGGGGTTTAGAACGCGAAAAACGCGAAGAGAGCGAAAGGCGCGAAAAGCAAGGAATACTTTCGGGCTTTTCGCGCCCGTTCGCGGCTTTCGCGTTGGAAACGCTACGGTGCAAAGTCATCCTGGCGATTATCACTCTTGCCAATCATCACCTTCAGGGAAAATACCGCTCCAGCAAACGCCCTGCCTGCCAGCCATAGGAACCTTGCGGGTCGAGTTTCTGGGCTTTGACCAGGTGATCATAAGCCGGTTGCGCCTCGCCCATCTGCAGATACAACAACCCCAGGTGGAAATACGGTGCGGCCTGGTCGGGAGCCAGTTCCAACGCCCGCAGGTAATAACTCTCCGCGCTCAATTGGCCGCCGGCAGCCTGCATGATCTGACCCATCACATCTTGCGACTGCCAGTCCGCGGGAGCCAACGCAAGCAGACGCTGCGCAGCCGGCAGCCCGGTCGCGGCCACCTCCACCTGGTATTGGGCGCAAAAAGCCGCCAGCGAACGCCAGTACGCTGCGCCCTGCGGGTCGAGAGTGACCGCTCGCTTATAGTACGCCAGCGCCTCCACCAGATCTCCCGTTAGCTCGGCGGCGCTGCCTGCGGCGGCCTGCCAGGCGGCGGTATCCGGTTCCAGATTGATCGCCGCTTGGAAGGATGTCAGCGCCTGGTCCGCCTGTCCCTGCCGCTGCCAGTACAGGCCGAACAATGCATTGACTCCCGGCGAATTCGGATCCAACCGGAACGCCCTCTGCAAATCCGGCAGGCCATCTTCGCCCAAATGCTGACGCGCCTCGCCCAGCCAGGCCCAGGCCTCCGCGCCCTCGCGGCGGGAGGCAATGACGCGCCGAAAAGCTTCCGCCGCCAGATCCCACTCGCCCAAGGCAGCCAGGGCTCGCCCGGACATGAGCAGTTGGTAGGGGCGGTCGTCCACCAGGAGAGCTGCGTTCAGGCTGGCACGCAGGCTCTGGACGGGCGCGTCCAGCCCTGGGTCCAGGCGCGCCGCCTGCATCAACTCAGGCAAGGCCAGCTCCGGTGTATAGGCAGCCAGCAAAAGCCCAAGTTGGTAATGCGCCTCCGCATCCCCCGCATCCAAATCGAGCAAAGCGCGCCAGGCGTCAATCGCAGATGGGTTGTCACCCTGAAGACGATAGGCTCGAGCCAGGCGGGCGTAAACCGCGGCCGAGGGGCCGTACTGCGCGATACCGGTCCGCCAAGTGGAAAGCGCAGAAGCAACATCCCCGACTTGCTGGTAGGCGTCTCCCCAGGCAAGCCAACCTTGAGCCGAAAGAGCCTTTTTGTTCATCGCCTGCTCGAACAGGGAATTTGCGGCCTGTGGGTCACCGCTGGCCAGAGCAGCCAGGCCAGCTTGCTCCCATAGAGCTGGCTGCCACGGCAGGCGCCGAGCCGCGAGGCGGTAATAACTGACCGCATCGGAGAAACGTCCCTCGGCCATGGCCTGTTCTGCCTGGCGCAGGTCTTTCCAGCCGGCTAGAATGCCTGGCCCAACCACCAGCGACAGCAGACCAACCAAGATGGAAACGTTCATGAACGCGCGCCTAAGGAAGGCAAACCTTTCCACAATCCAATTATATCGCTGCAAAAACCGGTTGTCCCACCGTTAACGCCGTGCTATAATCGCATGAGACCGAACATGAGCCAGTTCTTTGGGCAAATTTTCATGCTTCTGACCACGCCACCGGGGAATCTGATCTACCACCTCGTTCTGGCGTTTTCGCTCGCCGCTGCGCTGCAAGGCGCGGTCCACCATTGGCGCTCACATGAATTTCCACAAGCGCGGCGGATGATCTTTGGTTTGAGCTTGCTCCTGGGTCTGCAATCGTTCCTTTTTGTGATCAGCGGCCTGGTCTGGCAAGGGATACTCACATCGCAAGCCGTCCTCCCTCCCCTCGACCGGGCCATTACATTGCTCAGCCTGATCTGGATTGCCTGGCTGTGGGTTTTCCCAGAACCGGTACGCATGGTGGACGCCGCCACCCTTTTGCTGAATTTGGTGGCGATCGCCTTGTCGGGGCTGACGCTCGTCTCCTGGTCTCAAAATAACAACGCGGTTTCTTTCAACCAATCTGGTCTCGAAATCATCTGGCAAATCTTCAGCCTGGGCTTCGTCATCCTGGGGGGTATCGCGATGATCGTCCGCCGGCCAAACGGATGGGTGAACGGGTTGACTATGCTCATCCTGGCCTTCCTCGGGCACCTGGTCCAACTTATTTGGCCTCTACCCGGGAACTTCCCTGGGGGTGTCCGCCTGGTGCAAGTCGCCATGTATCCCATTCTGATTACCCTACCCCAACGTTTCACTGCCTCAGTGCAGACAACAGTCCCTAAGAACGATCAGAAGGCTGCTGATCGGCGGCGCTACAGTATTGACCCGAAGACTTTCCAGGCCTTACTAAAGCTAGCCTTGGAAGTGAACCCGGATAACCTGGGTCATGCCATCACCCGCAGCGTCGCCCAGGCCATGCTGGCCGATCTGTGCTTTCTCGTCGCGCTGACCGATGACAAAAACGTTGTGATCACCTATGGCTTCGACCTGATCCGCGAAGAGAATTTGCCGGGCACCACTATCAACAAAATGGCCGTGCCATTGCTCGCCAATGCCATACAGCGCGGCCGTCCCTTGCGCTTACCAGTCAGCAGCACTTCCAGCGACCTAAAAAACCTGGGGCCGATGCTCGGCCTGAGCAACCCTGGCAACCTGATGAGTGTGCCCATTCTCTCTTCCAACCGTAAACCAATTGGTGCGATTCTGCTGCTCTCACCGTACTCGAGTCGCCAGTGGAGCGCAGAGGACCAGACATTTCTCTTTAACGTCTCAGCTTCGTTTGCTCCAATTCTCGAGCGCACCAGGCAGACCTCGGTAGCAGATCGCGAGCACGACCAAATCCAACAAATGATCCAGGCTGCACAGGAAGAAGCGAATGAGGCCAAGAAGAAATACGCAGAACTGCTGGAGCAAGTAGAAAACGCCAAGCCCCAAATCCAGTTACAGGCCGAGAACCTGGCTGCTCTATTGGCAACTCAGGAAGAAGCGCAGCAAACAATTGCCCAATTACAGGCCGAAAACGAACAGCTACGCAAGCTTGCCGAGGCAAAAGGGATCCCCGATCAAACCAAACAATTGGAGCATGAGCTCCGTCTCACGCTCGAAGAAGTCGCCCGCCTGCAGAACAGTCTGGCCGACGCCAACATTCGTCTGCATGAATTGGAGAGCCAACACAATTCGCCAATCGCGAACGAACAGGCGCAGGTGCTCGCTTCTGTCTCCCAGGAAATGCGCCAGCCGATGTCATCCATCGTCGGCTATACTGACCTCTTGCTGGGCGAGTCAGTCGGCATCCTGGGCAACATGCAACGCAAGTTCCTCGACCGCATCAAGACCGCCTCTCAGCGCTTGGGTGGTCTGGTAGACGACCTGATCCAGATTACCACGCTGGAAATCGCCCGCCTCGAGATCAAGCCTGAGCTGATCGACCTCAACCTGATCGTAGACAATGCCATGGCCTACACCAGCAGTCAAATCCGGGAGAAGAATATCACCCTGCGGCTGGACGTACCTGATCCCTCCCCCCAAGTGCAGACCGACCGCGAAGCGCTCCAACAGATCCTGATCCATCTGCTCCAGAACGCCAGCTCTGCCAGCCTTGTCGAGGGGACAGTTTCCCTGCGCCTCCAGTTGCAAACCGAGGATAACCACGATTACCTGCTCATCCAGGTCACCGATACAGGCGGCGGCATCCCGGCCAAGGACATCCCACACGTTTTTCAGCGCCGTTACCGCGCCGATAACGTGCTGATCCAGGGATTAGGGGATACCGGCGTTGGGCTGTCCATCTGTAAGTCGCTCGTCGAAGCCCAAAATGGACGGCTATGGGTGGAAACCACACTGGGTGTAGGCTCGACCTTTAGCGTCCTTTTGCCAATCACACGGCCGGCCTCCGCGCTTATGGGGACATGAAATGCGGATTGCCAAGCAAATCTTGTGGGGACTCCTGATCGCCCTGGCCTCCAGCGGGATCATCCTGGGAGGCCTTTCACTATCCCTGGCCGAGGGGAACATGGCCGTCTCTTTCCCGGCCACCCATACGTTGTCGCCCTCTTCTCCCACGCTTTTACCTCTCACGCCCTTGGGCGGGACAAACTCAACCTCTGTTCCACTAACCGCGACCTTCACCCCCTTACCTTCGCCCACGAATTGCCCGCCACCAGCGGGTTGGCAGATCTACATGGTGCAAGCCGGCGATACGCTGGAAGGGCTGGCAGGGCGGTACAATGTTTCAGCCGATCAGCTTTCTCAGGCAAACTGCCTGACGACCAACAGCCTGCTGCCTGGTTCATACCTCTACGTGCCGCCCGCACCTACCCGAACGCCTGTTCCTTGCGGCCCGCCCTCCGGCTGGATCCATTACATGGTCTTGAAAGGGGACACGCTCTACAGCTTGGCGCAATATTATCTGGTCACGGTTCAGCAGCTACAGCAGGCGAACTGCATGGGCAATTCGACCGTTCTCTATGCCGGACGCCAGATCTACGTGCCACCCATGCCGAC
>CAYZIQ010000001.1:8018-57418 GCA_964478375.1 uncultured Chloroflexus sp.
GCAATTCGACCGTTCTCTATGCCGGACGCCAGATCTACGTGCCACCCATGCCGACGCGCACTCCCTTGCCAACCCCTACCTCGGCCTCTACCCTCACGCCAACCCAGACGCCGGTGACCCCCACGACCACCCCAACCGCCTCAGAAACCCCTACGCAGACTCCTACCGAAACGCCATCGGATACACCTACGCCGAGTGATACACCCACACCCTGACCCCGATCTCAGAGCAAGGTCACTCCGCCGCGCTTAACAGCCATGCGCCGTCGTCTAATACCTGCGTTTTTCCTGATCTTGTTGACCGCGTGTGGGGCCTTCCCAGCCCCAAGCCAGGCACCGGCGGCCACTCCCACTGCGCTCATCCTGGTGACGATCCCACCGGATGCCACCGCCACGCCGACGCCTTTCCAGCCGCTGCTCGATAACACTGCAGTCGCTACGCCAACTGTTATTTTATCCAGCCCTACCCCCGAACAGCCCCCCAACACTGCTGACACGCCTACCCCGGTAATCATTACCGCCACACCAGATGCCTCGTCGCTCTTGCCGACCGACTGGATTCCGCCCAATATCAGCGCCCCTAATTACGCCCCGGCCCCTTTCCCCCTCCTGACCGATAACGAGACAGTCACCTTTGCCCTGCTTGGCTCGGATTCGCGCGGCGGAACCTACTTCCGCACCGACACGATTGTCATCGCCGCGCTCAGGCCTAAGTCGGGGCAGGTGACGCTGATCTCCATCCCGCGTGACTTGTGGGTCTACATCCCCAGCTACGGAATGAACCGAATCAACACCGCCTACGAGTATGGAGAGATCAACCATTATCCGGGTGGCGGGCCGGCCTCGCTCAAAGATACCTTGCTATACAACCTGGGCATCCGCATTGACCATCTTGCCATCGTGGATTTCAACGGCTTCCGCCAGATCGTGGACACCCTGGGCGGGATTGATGTGCCGGTCGCTTGCGCCTACACCGACTGGCACCTGATTGACCCCTCTTACGATCCTTACAACGAAAACAACTGGTCGTTGTACACCGTTGGCCCCGGCGTGGTGCACATGGATGGGGACCTGGCCCTCTGGTATGCGCGCTCACGCCAGAAGTCCAGCGACTTCGACCGCGGCCGCCGTTCGCAAGAAGTATTGCGCGCCATTTATAACCGCGCACTGCAGGCCGGCGTCATTACCAAAATCCCTCAACTCTACAATGATCTGAATTCCGCCGTATCCACTGACCTGGGCCTGTCTGACCTGCTCCAACTCGCGCCGCTGGCGCTTCATCTCACCAACGCCGATATCCGCAGTTACTACATCGGTAAGAGCCTGGTGACCGACTGGATGACGCCGGGTGGCGCCAGTGTCCTTTTGCCGAACGGTCCGGCTATCCAGGCCATGTTGCAGGAAGCCCTCTCCCCCTCTGGGCGTACGCCCGAGATGGAAACCATCCTCGTCGAAGTGCGTAATGGCACACACAACGGCGGATGGGATACGCTAGCTGCGCAGCGACTGAACTACGCTGGTTACGAAGCCCGCACCGCCCCCGCAGACCGGACGGACTACGTCGGTTCCCTGCTCTACGACCTGACGGCAGCCCAAGACCCGAACCGCGCCGCCTCGCTCTTAGCCATTCTCGGCCTGCCGTCCTCGGCCCTGGTCTCTACTCCGATGCAAAGCGAGATCTCCTACGTGCTCATCCTCGGCGCGGATTACCAGCCCTGCTTCAACCCGGAAAATTTATCGCCGTAAGTAACCCTCGCCCCTGCCCCTCTCCCAACCTTGGGAGAGGGGTTTGGGGTGAGGGCATTTGACTTTTCCCCCTTTTTACACTAAACTATACGCAGTAGCACCCATATAACACGTGATACATAACACGCAAAATTTGATACCTGACACGGATGTAAGGAGGTTCTTATGTCCGATCCATCCTCCACGGCCCACCTCTCGGCCCAGACAGCCCTCATCCCGGCCATCAATGCCTGGGAGATTTACTTGAACGATCAGGGGCGTTCCCTTAACACCATCAAAGCCTTTCTTTCCGACGTGCGTCTGCTGACGAATTTTCTGCCCCCCGATCGCACGTTGGGTGCCATCACCACCAATGATTTGAACAGCTTCCTGAATTGGCTGGAAAAAGAGCGCGGTGTGCCGTGCAGCCCCAAGACGCTGGCCCGGCGTATCACCGCCCTGAAATCCTTCTTCCGCTGGCTGCAAAAGGGAGGCGCCCTGCTGGTTGACCCGGCCGAGAAAGTCGTCCAACACTCGGTCATCAGCCCCCTGCCCGAGGTGCTGACCGAGACCGAGGTCGAGGCCGTGATGCTGGCTTCTGACCGTCACCGCCGCAAGCCGAAGTCGGACGCCCGTCCCTACGCGTTGCTGGCTCTGTTGCTCGCCACTGGCGTCAAGAAGTCCGAATGCCTGGGCATCCACCTGAACCACATTGACCTGGAGGCACCCGGCGGGCCGCTCGTCTTCATCCGTTATGCCAGCCCGGCCAATCGCTACAAGGAACGCAAGATTGCTCTGCCAGACGATTGGATCCCTGTTTATGAGGAATATCTCAGCCAATACGACCCGGTGGATCAACTCTTCCCCTGGTCGCCTCGGCGGCTGGAGTACCTGCTAGAAGATATCGGCAAAGAAGCTGGTCTGACGAAGCATCTCTCATTCGACATGTGCCGTTGGACAAGCGCCTTGCTGGATACCATGAACAATATCGAGCCAGAGAAAATCCGCCAGAAACTGGGCATTTCGAAGATCCAGTGGCGAGAGATCAATATGAAGTTGCGGCAGTTATCGGGAAAGGCTGCGACGCGAGCGTGGGCTTTCCAATGAGAGTTACTTCCCCAAGGTGAGTCGAAGAACCCGCTTCGTCTTCTCGGTGACGCGGAAAGGATGCGCCAGGCGAAAGCCCGGCACCCAGGCGATCTCATCCCCCACACATAACAGCGGCCAATGCGCCCTGGCCCTCTTGGGCAATTTAACGTTGACGAAAAAATCGGATAGCTTGATAGACTGTCCCTCCATGCCGAGCGGCTGAAAACGATCAGCGGCGCGGCGCGGTCGAACCTGGAGTCTGCTCCCGGTTAAATCGGCATCCAGCCACGCTGTCCAGTTGTCAGTGTTCAGTGGACAGTGTTCAGTGTTCAGCGGACATTCTTCGACCTTCAACACCCACCCACCCCCAAGTTCACACTGATTACTGATAACTGAACACTGACCACTGACTTGCGGCCATTGTGAAAAAGGCAGATCCGCCTCGTAAGCGGCGAGGTAGAGCTTTCCGCTTTCCCAAAAAAGGTACAACCCGTTTACGAGGTCAACCTGTTTTCCACCGGGAGCCTCGGCGAACACTGCCGCGCGCTCCAGCGCCTCGAAACCGAGATCCCGGCTATCGGGGCGCAGCAACTCGGCCGCGCGGCGGATCAGATTCCGCCGCAAGCCCAGCGAGACGTCTGCCAACTTCTCGCGGTCAAAAGCCATGAATCCAGCGCCGCGTTCCGTCAGACAATCCTGCCAGGCTTTGTCCAGCATCTCCTCCAGCGCGGCGTAATCGCCCTGCAAGGCGCGCGCTGACCGGAGGAGGGTCTTTTTGAAACGGGGATTATAGGCTTCGAGTTCGGGGATCAGAGTCAGGCGCAAACGATTACGGAAATAAGTCTGATCGGCGTTGGAAGGGTCGAAATGGGGTTGCAGGCCGTGGTCGTGGCAATAGGATTCGGTCTCGCTGCGCCACAAGGAAAGCAATGGCCGCACGATGGGAATCTCAGGATCGAAGCTCGGAAGAATGCTGCGGTAAGTCATGCCCCTCAAGCCAGCCAGCCCAGCGCCGCGCAAGAAATGCATCAGCACCGTCTCTACCTGATCGTCGGCGGTGTGACCGACGGCCACGGCCTGGGCGCCATGCTCGCGAGCTTGCGCGAAGAGGAAGCGATAACGCAGCGTGCGGGCAGCCTCTTCGATGGAGAGCATATCACGTTCCGCAAAGGCGCGCACATCGGCAGATGCGGTCTCGAAGGGCAGGTTCAGGCTGCGCGCCAGTTCAGCGACAGCTGTCGCTTCCAGGTCCGCTTCGGGGCGCAGCTTGTGGTTGAAGTGTGCCACGACGACCGGATATCCCGCCTGATGCAAAACGTTCAGCAGGCACAGACTATCCGGGCCGCCCGAAATGCCCGCCAAAACGGGTAAGCCGGGGGTTAAGCCACAAGATTGGCGCAAAATCAAGTCAAGCTGATCAAACATGGGTTAAGTCTATTGTGAAAAAGCCAGCCGCACGTAATCGGTCTTTTTACGGCCAAACAACCCGGCGACCAAATGATAGAGCGCGTACAGCTCCAGCGAAAACGGCAGGTAGCCGCCGTAACCGAGCAAGGGCATCTCAAAAACCTTGAGCCAGCCGCCCAAGGCGACGTGATAAATCCATTTCGGATACGAGTAGAAATTCCACATCTCCCAGAAGAAAGCCGTCAACAGCACGCCCAGCCAGAGCGAAACCACCGGGCACCAGTCGCCGTGACGGGTGTATTCGGCCAGGGAGCGGTTGCCCAGCCAAATGTTGAGAGGTTCCAGGATGAAGTAGACAGAAAGCCAGAGGAATGGAAAGAAAAGGCGCGGCCAGGTCAACATCGAGGCCAGCATGACCCAGCCGGCGATGAAAAAGCCAATCGTGGTCGGTCTATTCGGGCGGATGACCAGTCCGCGGCCTAAGCGCTTGACAAAGCCAAAGCTGGCAACCAGTTCGGCGCTGCCGAAGACGGCCGGAATGACGGTGGTAAAACTCAAAGTCGTCCAAAGGTCATATTGCAGCGGCGTAAAACTTGATATGCCTACGTAGACCCAATTCTGCGTGCGCAGGTTGAGCGCCTCGAACAGCCACCAAACCGGCGCGGAGACGAGGAACAGGCCGACGTATTTCCGCCAGCCGCGCGCCAGCAACGAGGTGGCAGTGCGATAGAAGACCAGCGCGTCTACCGTCAGGCAGTAGCCTAGCCAGAGTGGGAAGAAAGCCCAGTATGTGCGTAGCCCGCTCAGGGTCCAATTGAGCGTCCAGAAGACGGCAACGAGGGCGAGGCCGATCCAGCCGTGGAGAGGGAACTTGGCTTTCATCCGGCGATCTCGTAAAGCTCCACCAGCACACCGCTCGTGGATTCAGGATGGATGAAGGCATACTGCCTCCCGCCCGCGGCCGTGAACGGTCTCTCGTTGATGAGGCGCACGCCCCTGGACTTGAGCCGGGCCAGCATCGCGTGGATGTCGTCCACCTCCACGCAGACGTGGTGCAAGCCGGGGCCGCGCTTGGCAAGGTATTTGGCAATGCCCGAATCGGCGCTGGTCGGCCGCACCAGTTCGATCTCGCTCCCGCCGGTCGGCAGGAAGGCCACCTGCGACTGCTGCTCCGGCACATCGAAGACGCCGGACAGGTTTAACCCCAAGGCGTCGCGCCAGAAGGAGAGCGACTTTTGCATGTCGTCCACGACGACGGCCACGTGGTGGATTCGTTTGACTTTTGGCATAAGATTCTCCGTGATGTTTTCGGCAATTCTACCCTTGTTCGACAATCAGCGGCGGGATAGATGGGCCGGCGCGGCGTACGGCAAAGGTTGCATGGCCTTGATGGCGGTAAAAGATGTGAGCGTCATCACGAATTTGCTCACCTGTGCCGAATTTGCGTCAAATGCTCTTCGATGTGCGCCAGCATCCGCTCAGCCCACCATTGCAGAGTATGCGTCCCAAAGGATGGATGCGTGCCGGGGCGGTTCCAGGCCTCGGCGGATAGCCCCCGCAGCCGGTCGGCAGCCTCACTGCATTGACGGGCGAACTCCGTCAGGATCGCCTCCAGCGGCTCATTCGGGTCGTAATGCGCCGCCATCCACGCCTCGCCGTCGAAGTTCTCGAAGGTGGGATTCTCTTCTTCCAGGATGCGGTACAGGCGCAGTGGGTAGACCTGGGCGTTCACATCGCGCATGTGGACGAGAACCTGGTGCGCGTTCCAGCCGCCCTCTTCCAGCGGGGCGCGCAGATCGGGAATCGCGGCGAGGGCCGCGCGCAGTTCATCCGGCGCGGCGGCCAGCTTATCCAGAAAGCGCTGACGATATTCCCATAACTCTTCCATCTTGTCTCCTATGAGTGGGGCAACTCCGCCTCCACCAATGAAACGACCTTCCCGACCACATCATCCGTTTCTGCTGGCAGGACGAGGTGGACGCGGATGCCAAATGCGGCCAGTTCGCGCGCCGCGTGCTTGACGAACACTGTCAGCCCGGCCTTGCTGACAAAATACGCCGCGCTCCGTTCCGGGCTGCGGGCGCGCCAGCCGATGTGGATAATAACCCCTCCCTTTCCTCCTTGCGCGGACGTGACCCTCTCCAGGGACACAGCCCTCTGCGGAGGCGCGGCACGCATCACCCGCCCCACGGACTGCGTCAGCAGGAACGCGCCGGTCAGGTTGACATCCAGAGTGCGTTGCCAATCCCAGTCGTCCATATCCAGCAGCGAGGCGGAGGGGGCAACCTCGGCGCAGTTGACCAAGATATCAATCCGGCCCCAATCATCCAACACCTGATTGACCAGCGCCTGCACGGGCATCTTCTTGGCGATGTCTTCCACGTAGGCTTTCACCCGTCCGCCGGAGGCTGTGATGCGCGCTACCGTCTCGTCCAGGTTGACCGGCGTGATGTCGTTGGCAGCTACGATTGCTCCGCGCGCCGCGAATGCCTCGGCGACGGCTCGGCCGACCCCCTTCCCCGCGCCGATGACTAAAACAACCTTATCTTTGAGATCAGTCATGTTGCCTCGCAAAGCTAGTGTCACGTGTCATGTGCCGGGTGCCGTGTGACGGGTGGCGGGTGTCACTCGCCACTCGTCACGTTTCTCCCGCCGCACACTACCACCTGTCCATCACTCTGGCGTGCATTCAATGGCAGCCCAAAATACGGCGACGGATTAAGCGTATTGCGGATCTCCAGCTCATTACGGAAATTGCCCTGCCCATCGTCGAGCACGATCGAAAAGTGCAGGTGTACGCCCACTGGATTGTTCGGATCGCCGGAGTAGTCGCCCTGGTAACCAAGCCGCGTCCCGGCCTCGACGTATTTTTCATACATGCCGGGCGGAAAATCGGGCGAGATGAGCGAGTCCCCTGTCGGGCCGGCCATGTGGGTGTAATAGAGCCAGATCTGGCGTCCCGGCTGCAACGGGTCTTCGGGAACGCGGACGATGACCGACGATTTCCAGTCCGGCAAGCGGGTCAGGTAGCCGGAATAGGCCGCGACGACCGGCGTTTGGCCCACATCCGCCCCGCCGAAGATGTCAATGCCCTGGTGTCGGTGCCCGAACTTGAACGAGTCGTCCCACAGGTAGCCGATGAAACCGTCACTGGGGAGGATGAACGGAGCGTCCGCGCCGCAGCGGGTCCCGGCCCGTACCACCCAATCGGGGTGTGCCCGCGGATTCCGAATCCACTCGGCGACGCGCGCCGAGCGCACCAACGAGGGTCGCAGCGTCCGGTAAAGGTAATACCCGCCGCCCAGCAGCGCACCAGCGAAGATGATCCCAAAAAGCAAGCCTTTTTGCATGGTCCGATCAGCAGCCTATCGGCTCCCATTATATACACCTTTTGGATTCTTCTAACGCAAATCCTACTTTTCAATTTCGGGATTCTTATACAAACTGGATAAGATAAGGCCAATATCGTAAGCAATGAGACACATAAAGGAGATAAAAAATGACCTTCTATGTTTCCCCTTATCCGTACCGCATGGCGCGTCGTTGGGCCAGACAGGCCTATTGTGAGGCCGAGAGAGATTTCACCCTGGCTGTGGATATCCGCGACGAAGACGAGGTGTTCGTGCTGAGCGCGCTCGTGCCCGGTTTGAAGGCCGACGACCTCAACATCCAGATCCTCGACGACGTGGTCACCATCGAAGGTGAATTCAAGCAAGACGAGAACGAGTATCTGATGCGCGAACTGCCACACGGCTCCTTCAGTCGGACCCTGCGCCTGCCCGCGCCCGTGGACGCGGAAAAGGCCGAGGCCAAGATCACCGACGGCGTTCTGACTCTGCGCCTGCCCAAGGCCGAATCCGCTCGCCCGAAGACGATCAAGGTTGCCGCGAAATAACGTCCGCCGAAACATTTCATGTTTCTCCTCCTCCTTGTAGAGACGCCCTGAACCGGCGTCTCTATGTTTTTTGGGTTTTCCCTTCGTGATACTTCGTGGCCTTCGTGGTAAAAAGGTTTTTCAGGTAAAATACTGGAAACCTTCAGCGGAGACTCGCCGTGCGAATTCGCATCGCTTCCATCTTTCTACTCATCTTACTTGCCGCCTGCACCATCCCTGGCCGGTCAACACCGACGCCCGCGACGACAGAGCCAACAGTTTCCTTATCCACCACTAGCCCAACCCCAGAGTCCACGACGGTCAGCCCCCTGACGATCCTCGTCATCCCGGCGGACATGCCCTCCGACCAATCCAGTCTGTACCAATCCACAGTCTACGACCTGGCACAGCAGGCTGGGATGCGCTTCCAGGTGCGCAACGTGCTGACGGCCAGCGACGTCAGCACGGAACCCGGCCTGAAGGTGGTCATCGCCCTGCCGCCCGATCCGGGTCTGACCGGACTGGCAGCCGCCGCACCCCAGGTGCAGTTCCTGGGCGTCAGCATTCCCGGACTGACCGCCGCGGCGAACCTGTCCCTGATCGGCTCATCCGGCAAGCCGGTGGCTCAGCAGGCTTTCCTGGCCGGTTACATCGCGGCCATGCTCTCGCCCGATTATCGCGTCGGCATCCTCACACAGGAAGACAATCCCAGCGCTCTGGCGGCCGAGGCCGCCTTCATCAACGGCGTGCATTTTTACTGCGGCCTGTGCAATCCTGCCTTCGCACCCTTCTACGGTTACCCCTTGCACATCGAGATTCCCGCAAACACCCCCGAGGGCCAGTACCCGGCCTACGCCAACGGCCTGGCGCGTTACGAAGTCGCGTTCGTCTATCCAGATATTGCCGCCCCCGATCTGCTGGATTATCTCTACCAAAAAGACATCAAGATTATCAGCGAATCCCTGCCGCTCGAAGACCTGCGCCCGGATTGGATCGTCAGCATCCAGCCGGAGGTCATCTCCGCCATCCAAAAAATCTTTCCCGACCTGGCAGCCGGCAGGGGCGGACAGGACCTCTCCACCCCGCTCCTCCTGACCGACATCAACCCCGATTTGCTCAGCGAGGGCAAGCAGCGGCTGGTAGAAGAGGTATTGAGTGATTTGCAAGCGGGATTTATTGATCCGGGGGCAAACCCCTAACTCGGACGAGCCGAAACCAAATAGGTCAAAATTCTTGCACAAAAAGCAAGAATTTCACCTGTAAGGTACTAAGAATGGCGACTGTCATCGTCCCTTGTGTTGTCTCTTGCGCTATAATGGGAACTATTGATGACAACTGACGAGGTCAATGGGACACAATATCCGCCTCCAGATTCGTGAGAAGGCGGAGGCGAGAGGAAAGCCCAAACCGTCGTTCGTGAACGTCACCCCGGTGAATGCAGCAAGCTGACCAGCATGGGATTTCGATAAACCTGCTATCATCATGTTGCCAGGCAGAGAAGATCACCGGATAATCACGGCTTCGTCATAATCTTGGAATGGAGATCGAGATGAAAATTCTTTTAATTTATCCTGAGTTTCCCGATACCTTCTGGAGTTTCAAACATGCTCTGAAATTTATCCGCAAGAAGGCCTCCACACCGCCTCTTGGCTTGTTGACGGTAGCTGCCATGCTCCCCTCTCAATGGGAGAAGCGTCTGGTTGATTTGAATGTACAAAAACTCAAGGACAAGGATTTGGCCTGGGCTGATTATGCCTTCGTCAGCGCCATGGTCGTCCAAAGGGAATCCACTCACCAGGTCATTGCCCGCTGCAAGGCGGCTGGACTGAAAGTCGTCGCAGGAGGGCCGCTATTTACCGCAGAATACATGCAGTTCGAGGACGTAGACCATTTCGTGCTGAATGAGGCTGAGGTGACACTGCCGCCTTTCCTGCTTGACCTCGAACAGGGTCAGGCCAGACGCGTCTACACCTCGACGGAATTTCCCGATATCCAACAAACCCCCGCACCGCTATGGGAACTGGCGGACTTGAAGCACTACGCAACCATGTCGGTCCAGTATTCGCGCGGCTGCCCTTTCGATTGCGAATTCTGCAACATTACCACGCTTTTCGGACACCGGCCGCGTGTCAAAACTGCCGAGCAGATCACTCGCGAGTTGGATGGGCTGTATCAGCTTGGCTGGCGTGAGAGCGTATTTTTCGTTGACGATAACCTCATGGGGAATAAGAGGCACCTCAAAGACGATCTGCTGCCTGCATTGATCGAATGGCGCAAAGGGAAAGTCGGCATGCCATTCAACACCGAGATTTCCATCAATCTGGCTGACGATGAGCAGTTAATGAGCCTGATGTTCCAGGCAGGTTTTACTACAGTATTTATCGGCGTCGAAACGCCAGACGATGAAAGCCTGGCCGAGTGCAACAAGAAACAGAACCGGCACCGCGACCTGGTTGCGGACGTGAAACGCATCCAGCGCGCCGGCCTACAAGTCCAAGGGGGGTTCATCATCGGATTCGACAGCGACACCCCTTCCATTTTCCAACGGCAAATTGACTTCATTCAAAAAAGTGGCATTGTAACCGCCATGGTCGGGCTGCTGCAAGCCCCTATCGGCACCCGGCTCTACGAGCGCTTGAAGCGTGAGAAGCGCCTGGTTGGGGCGTTCTCAGGCGATAACGTAGACGGCGCGACGAATATTATCCCTAAGATGAGTCTCGAGACATTGCAGAAGGGTTACCGGGCCGTTGTTGGGTATCTGTACGCCCCTAAAAATTACTATGCCCGCATCATAACTTTTCTGAAAGAATACAAGCCGCCGAAGGTCACCATTCCCTTTGACCTCAAATACCTTAGGGCGTTTTTCCGCTCCATTGTCCAACTCGGGATCGCCGGCAAGGAGCGCATCCACTACTGGAAACTTTTCCTGTGGACTCTCTTTCGCCGCCCACGCCTGTTCCCGCTGGCGATCACCTTGGCGATCTACGGTTATCACTTTCGCCAGGTCTGTGACCGACATATTCTCTGATGGAGATCTACTATGGAATCATATGATGCTATCGTTGTCGGTGCTGGGCCGGCGGGGTACGTCTGCGCCATCCGCGCCGCGCAACTCGGTCAAAAGGTGGCCATCGTGGACAAGCAGTGGCTGGGCGGCGTCTGCCTGAACGTGGGCTGCATTCCGTCCAAGGCGCTGCTGAAGAACGCCGAAGTGGCCCACACCCTGCGCGAGCGCGGCAAGGAGTTCGGCTTCTCGTTCGAGAATTTGAAACTCGATTACCCGGCGGCAGTCAAACGCTCGCGACAGGTTTCGGGGCGACTGGTCAAGGGCATCGAATTTTTGATGAAGAAGAACGGCATCACCGTCCACATGGGGACGGCGAAGCTTTCCGCCCCTCAGCTTGTTACCGTTACCGATAAAGATGGTAAGCTGACGGAGCTCACCGCCAAGAATATCATCGTCGCCACGGGCGCCAGCGCGGCCGTCCCGGCCGCCTGGAAAATGGACGGCGAGAAGGTGATTACCTACCTGGAAGCTATATTACAGGAGAGGTTGCCAAAAAGCGTTATCATCATCGGGGCGGGCGCTACCGGGATGGAATTCGCCACCGTCTGGAATTCCTATGGCGTGGAGGTGACCATCGTCGAGATGCTGCCGCACATCCTGCCACTGGAGGACGAGGAAGCCGCCGCCGAGGTGGCCAAGGCCTACAGCAAGCGCGGCGTGAAGATTCTGGCCGGGCACAAGGTCGAGGCAATTGAAGCAATTGGGACTGGCGCCAAAGTGACGGTCTCCGCCGGCAGTGAGACGAAAGTTCTGGAAGCCGAGCAAGCGCTGATAGCCATTGGCTTCACACCCAACTCAAAGGGACTAGGGCTGGAGGAAGTGGGCGTCAAACTCTCCGAGCGCGGTTTCATCGAGATTGACGAACGCATGGCGACGAACGTGCCCGGCATCTGGGCCATCGGCGACGTGACCGGCAAGCTGATGCTGGCGCACGTCGGCTCGGCGCAGGGGATCGTCTGCGCAGAGAACACTGCCGGGCATGAGACGGTCACGCTGGATTACGAGATGATGCCGCGCGCCACGTATTGCTCGCCGCAGGTAGCCTCCTTCGGTATGAGTGAGGCGCAGGCAAAGGAACGCGGCTTCACGGTCAAGGTGGGGCGTTTCCCCTTCCAGGCCAACGGCAAGGCCCTCGGCCTGGCGGACTACGCCGGCTGGGTCAAGCTAGTGGTGGACGAAAAGTACAGCGAAATCCTGGGCGCGACGTTGGTCGGCCCGGAGGTGACCGAGCTGCTGCCCGAACTGACCCTGGCCCAAATGATGGAGTTGACACCCGCCGAGATCGCCCGCAACGTCCATGCCCACCCGACGCTCTCGGAAGTGCTAATGGAAGCCGCTCATGCAGCGGAGGGACGCGCATTACATATCTGACGACCATCCTCCTGGCCGGGATGCTCCTGCTGGGAATTATCATCTCTGTAGAAACATTCCGTTGGGAATAAACAAAAGAAGAACAACGCAAGTTCAGGGATGTCGCGCCTGTCATCCCTGAACATTTGTTTAAACGGGTAAAATACGGATAAGGTTTCCTTTCAAAAATACAAGGAGTCTCCCATGTCCACACACCTGCTTGTTGCCCAACTGCGCTTCGCCCGCAGCGAATTCGTCCGCTGCCTGGAGGGCGTCTCCGCAGAAGACGCCACCCGGCGGTTGATGCCCATGAACTGCATCAGTTGGATGGTCGGTCACCTCGCCAATCAAGAGCACCGCTACTGGGTGGTTCTGGCGCAGGGAAGGAATGTCGCCCCCGACCTGTATGAATTGGTCGGCTACGGCAAGCCCGCCAGCACGCCTCCGCTGGCAGAAATGTGGACTGCCTGGCGGGAAGTCACCGCCGCGGCGGACGCCTATCTCGACACGCTGACGCCCGAAATCATGCAGACATACCTGTTGCGCGACGGAAAACCAGTGGACGAAAGCGTCGGCACACTGCTGATGCAGAATATCTACCACTACTGGTACCACAACGGCGAAGCCTCCGCCGTCCGACAGATGTTGGGACACACTGACCTGCCCGAATTCGTGGGTGACATAAACCAGGCTGCTTACCGGCCCGAAGAAAGCTGATGGGACAGGCGCACTTCCAATGTTCAAAAAATTGATTGCATTTACCAAAAATGGCGCCATCCGCCAGACATTTGGCTATTATTTCCTTTTCATCTGCCTGGGTTTAGATATGGCAATCGTCGGGCCGACCTTACCCGCTCTGGCCAAACAGACCGGTTCCAGCCTGGGTCGAATGGGACTACTGTTCCTGGCAGGTTCGGCTGGCTACACCCTGGGGACGATGATCGGTGGACGTATCTTCGACCGGGTGCGCGGTCATCCGATAATGGGAATTGCCCAATTGTTCGTGGCTGCCCTGATCGTCCTCGTCCCGTTCACACCCTGGTTTTGGCTGTTGCTGGCAATCCTGGTCTGCAAGGGGCTCGCCGAGGGTCTGATCAACACGGGGGCCAACACCTTGCTGGTCTGGACGCATGTCGAGAAAGTCGGTCCTTTTATGAATGGACTGCACTTCTTCTTTGGCCTTGGGGCATTTCTCTCCCCGTTACTCGTTGCACAGGTCGTGGAAATCGCCGGCGGCTATCGTTGGGCTTTCTGGGCGTTGGCAGCCTTCGCCGCACTGGTTGGCCTGCATATGCTGACGCTGTCGGGTAGTCCCCAGCCCGCTTACGCAGACAAGGGTAAAACGGTCCCGGGTGCCCAAGGCCCAATCTCCTACCCGCTGGTGATCGCAGCGATGCTCTTCCTATTCTTCTACGTCGGCGCAGAAATCACCTTCGGCGGATGGGTCTACACCTACGCAGTGACACTCAACCTTGCCAGCGCGGTCGGGGCAGCCTACCTGACTTCGGTTTTTTGGCTGGCGTTCACCATCGGACGGCTACTCTCCATCCCTGCCGCCACCCGTTTCACGCCGAAACAGATTATCTCGGCAGCACTGTTCAGTTGCCTGTCCATCCTGACCATAGGGATTATCTTTGCAGGCTTTGGCGCAGTGCTATGGGTATTGGCAATCGGACTGGGATTCTGTATGGCTCCCATCTGGCCAACCGGATTCACTCTGGCCGGGCAGTCCATCAACCTGACCGGTAGGATCAGCAGTGTGATCCTGCTCGGCGATAGTCTCGGCGGCATGATCCTGCCGACACTGGTTGGCCAGGTCATCGAAGGCAGCAGCCCGCGCGCCATGGTCTATCTGGTTTTCGGCAGCCTGGTGCTGAATCTGCTGGCTTTCGCCGGTATGTCGCGCCTGCGCCCGGTCAAGCCACTACCCACTACGTGAGGAAAAAACATGCCTGATTGGTTGGAGAAAGCTGTCTTCTACGAGATCTACCCGCAGTCATTCTTTGATTCGAACGACGATGGCATCGGCGACCTGCCCGGCATTCTGCAAAAATTGGAATACCTGCAATACCTGGGGGTCAACGCCGTCTGGCTCAACCCGTGCTTTGTCTCACCGTTTCAGGACGCAGGTTACGATGTCAGCGATTTCTATCAAGTTGCGCCGCGCTACGGGACGAACGGTGACCTGAAAAAGCTCTTCGACGAAACGCGTCGTCTCGGCATCCGCATCCTGCTGGACCTGGTGCCGGGTCACACCTCGACGCAGCATCCCTGGTTCAAAGAATCTTGCAAGCCGGAGCGCAATCACTATTCCGACTGGTATATCTGGACCGACAGCGTCTGGACCTGGAGCGCGCCCGGCGTGCAGACGGTCATCGGCTACGCTGAACGGGATGGCAACTACATCACGAACTTCTTCCACTTCCAACCGGCGCTCAACTACGGCTTTGCCAACCCCGGCCCAAACCATCCCTGGCAGCAGCCCGTGGATGCTCCTGGCCCACGGGCTGTACGGCAGGAACTGAAAAACATCATGAAATTCTGGCTGGAGATGGGTGCCAGCGGCTTCCGAGTGGACATGGCCGGGTCGCTGGTCAAGAACGACCCAGGCGGCAAGGAAACGGCGCGCCTGTGGCAGGAAGTGCGCGCCTGGCTGGACCGCAGCTATCCCGAGGCAGCCCTCGTCTCCGAGTGGTCCAATCCGGGCGTGGCGATCGCCGCCGGCTTCCACATGGATTTCCTGCTCCCGTTCGCCAGTCCCGGATACTGGTCACTCTTTCGCAAGCAAAATAATGACGAGGCTACTGCCAGTTTCTTCGAACCGAGCGGGCGAGGGGATGCGCGCCTCTTCCTGGATGAGTACCTGCCACTTTACCAGTCCACACGCCACCAGGGTTTCATTGCACTTCCGAGCGGCAATCACGACATCGTCCCACGCCTGGGCAATGGCCGTACACCGCGCGATCTGGAACTGGCCTTCCTGTTCCTGTTGACCATGCCGGGCGTGCCCTTTATCTACTGCGGCGACGAGATCGGGATACGCTCGCCGGATGGGTTAGTCTCGAAAGAGGGCGGCTATGGTCGCACCGGAGCGCGCACACCCATGCAGTGGGACGATTCTCCAAACGCCGGTTTCTCTAACGCTCCGGCAGCGCGGCTTTACCTGCCGGTCGAAGATGCCCCGGACCGCCCCACGGTGGCCGCCCAGCGCGCCGACGCCGGCTCGCTGCTCAACCGCGTGCGCCAATTGATCGCCTTGCGCCAGGCCCACCCAGCCCTATGCGCCAGCAGTGCTTTCGAGCCAGTTTACGCCGAAGCAGGGAAATGCCCATTCGTTTACAAAAGGCAATCCGGAGACGAAATCCTCTTCGTCGCGCTCAACCCATCCGCCCAGCCTTGCGAGGTAAAGCTCCCCGAGGCACTTTCCACCCAACCCCCCGAGGCGCTCTATGGCGAGCCGGCTCCTTTTTCGCGTGACAGTACACAGTGGATACTGCGGCTGTCGGGAGTAAGCGGGGGCATGTACCGAATAAAGCCGAAATAAGAAACAAAACTGGGACCCTTTCATGCTCCCCTCTCGCTACCTCGACAGGTTTCTCCAGCAAGTTCCGCCGCACCTGCAAGATGTCGTGATCGAACTGAGAAACATCATCGCCTCTGTCGCTCCGGGCGTGACCGAGGTCACCCACCGCAAGGGCTTCAGCTACTACTTCAAGGAACGCGGCGGACCGGTCAGCGCGGGGCTGTGCCAGATCAGCATTCACGAAGACCACGTCCGCCTGGCTTTCATCCACGGAGTGTTTCTACCCAATCCGCACGGGCTGCTGGAGGGAGATCCCCAGTACAAACGCTTCGTTCGCATCCAATCGTACGAGGATGCTCCGTGGGAGGATTTGAAAGAATTGATCCTGGCGTCTTCGCGTTTCGATCCGCGTTCGTTGCAAGTCCGATAATTGCATACCCGGGAAACAGAAACGCCTATTGCGGACTGCTTTTATTTCCTACCCTCGACTCTCCATTCTCTAGTCCTCCATCTTGTAGATAAATACCTTCTGCATGGATTCCAAAACTTTCTCCATCCTCGAATACCCCAAGATCCTGGCCCGCCTGGCAGACTTGTGCGATTTCTCCACCTCGGTGAACCTGACGCACACGCTCACGCCCCATTTCGGCATCGCCGTCATTCGCCTGGCCGAAACGACCGAGGCGCGCAGGCCAGGATGTAGATCACACCCCATTCCCCTCTTTTTGAAAATTACTTTATACTCGTATCATCGTCAAGAGCATCTTGAATTGCTTTGTCGCCCTCACGGCGTGAGGTTGGTTCGCAGGCATGATAATGGTTTCGCCTGCCTTCAGCCGAAACGGCTGACCGGAGATACTGATCTCTGCTTCACCGTCCAGCAAATGGACAAGGGCATCGAACGGAGCGGTATGCTCGCTCAACTCCTGGCCAGCGTCGAAGGCGAATAGGGTCACATTGCCGGCTCCACCCTTGAGGATAACGCGGCTGACGACAGCACTCTCCTGGTAGCCGATCAAGTCAGCGATGGTTAGGATTTGGGCGGCGGGGGTAGTGGACATTATATCTCCTATATTCGTGTCATTGCGAGGGCGAAGCCCGAAGCAATCCCCGCGCTCGCGTGGAGATTGCTTTGGCACACCGTCCCGGTGTCCTTCCGGGAAAGAACGCCTCACAATGACACCTATCGAATCTCGAATTGATACGCGGCCAACTCGCGCGTGAAGCGTGTCGTGCCTACGACGACCAGCGTGGCCTGCTCGCCGCCGCCGAGATGCAGCGGAATATCGGCTGTCTGGTCGGCACCGACGGGAACGATCTGGACGGTCGTGCCCTGGCTGCCCTGCAAGATCAACGCCAGGCGGAAAGTCTGCGGCAGGAGGTTCTGGATGCGGGCGAAACCCGCCGCCAGCCACCCTTCAGCTCCGCTCACCTGTGCCTGCCCTGTCCCGTCCGGGCCAGGACGGGGCGGCACTGGCGCAGGCAGGGCAGGTCCACCATCACCGCCCTCGAAGTCGGTCGCGTAGTTGATGGCCGGGATGGACAGGTCGTCCAGCAAAAAGCCCTGGGTGTAGACCTCCGCGTCGGTCACATACTCGAAGCGCAGCGACACTTTCTGACCCGCGAACTGCGAGAGGTTAACCGATTCCTGGATCCACCCGTTGCTGAGGCCGTTGTAGCCCCAACCATAGCTGTTGCCAGAGGGGTTATCCGCCGTGCCAGAGGGGGTGACGAGGATTTGCCAGCGCTGCCCGTCGGTGGAGGCTTCCAGGTAAACGTAATCGTAATCTTTTTCGAGATCGTACCAGGTCCAGTAGTTGAAGGTGATCGGGGCAGAAACGGCGGTGAAATCGAACTCACGCGTCAGGGTCATATCCGACACATCGCCGATATTCGACCAAAAGGCGTAGGAACCGGAATGGGGATCGGCGGACAGGATACGGGTCGAGGTGGCGCCGGTGAAGCGCAGGGTGTAGTCACCGGGACAGGTGATACGGATGTAGTCCACGCCATACTGGTGGACAGTGCGAGTGGCCGGTTCGGAGGGGCAGGTCGAGACCGTCTCCGTTGCTGAGGTCTGAGGCGCACTGGCATAATTATGATAAACGTAACGCCCATCGCCAACGGTCCCGTCCATCACATAGTTGGTGACAGCCCAGTCCAGGAAGAAGTCGTCGGCGGTGATGGGCTGGCCGGTCTGCGGATCGGTGGCGTCAATCTGCCTCAAGGTGCTATCCACACTGACCATGCCATTCTCCTGATTCTTGACGAGCGCCTTGGTGGCATCCTCCCCGAAGCGATCCAGGAAATAGGCCAGGAACAGGTAACCGGCCCCGTAGTGCGGAGAAGAATCCTGGGTTTGATCCGGCCAGTCGTTCAATTGCAGATCGGGACCGTTCGAATAAAGCCAGTCGAAGCCGCCCACGTCATAACCGTTGATGAAGGCCGCCAGCTCAGCGAAACCCTCGTTCATCCAGGCCTCTTCGTTGCGATCCTGGTACCAGTGGATCATGTGCTGGAACTCATGGGCCATGGTGCTGTAGACATAGGAGCCGCCCAGCGATGTGCGGCTGTCAATGAGAAACATCTCGTGCGCATTGGAGTATGGATTGACGAGCGGATTGTATTCGTCGGTAGAGCCAAAGAGACCAGCGACGTTGGCTCCCAGATTGCTGGCATACAGGGCGTAAATGTGAGGGTCGCCGTCAACGCCAGGCGTCCATTCAGAGCCAAAGAATTCGCGGTCGGTAGGGTAGATGTCGCTTTCGAAGGTGTCAGCCAACGCCTTCAGGTCATCCTTATTGTAGCGGACATCGTTCTGCACCCAGAAATACAGGTGGTCGGTGACATAGCGCAGCGTGGCGGTGACCTGGAAATTGGTGTTGGTATCCTGGTTGAACGCCCAGAAAGTCTCCTGCTCTCCGACCTGGCGCGGGGCAGCGGGCGGCGGCAGCGTCGCCGGAATATTGCACTTATCCTGAAGGCGACACGCCAGATTGGTCGGGTCGTTGATGGGAACTTCCGTGTTTTCGAGCAAGGCGCGCGTGTCAAGCGCGGCGCTCTCAACCGGCAGCCTGGACACGACGACGGTGGGCGTAGGCTCACGGGTGACGAAAGGCATCGGTGAGGTGATGATGGAGGGGAGATTAGGATCACTCATCACGGCAAGCGCCAGGCCGCATAGGATGAGGATCGTGCACAAACACAGGCAGATCAAAACCAACAAAGTTACTGTAAATGAAGAAATATATTTATTCATCCGGTTTGGTATCCATCAGCGAAATATCTTGACAGAATTCGTCCTATTATACATTATGGGCGGCAAACTTCCTGCCGCCCATAACCGTAGCAAGATTACGAGAGGAACAAATCTTACAAGAAGGTTTCCATCAACTCGCCGACCTGAGCCATGTTGAACACCGGCCCGTCCACGCAGATGAGCTTCGTGCCCAGGTTACAGCGTCCGCATTTGCCCAGGCCGCAGTGCATGCGCGCCTCCAGCGTGACGTAGCTATCCTTCAAGGCAAAACCCATCTGCGCCAACATGCGCGTCACGTAGTAGATCATGATCGGCGGACCACAGGTAATGGTGACGGCGTTCTCCGGCGAGGGGGCCACCTTTTCGAGCAACTGGGTGATCAGGCCTACGTTGTGATCCTACTTCTCGTCCGCCTGGTCAACGGTCAGGTGCAGGCTGGTATCCGGCGCGGCGCGCTACTCGTCGTACTCGTCGGTAAAGACCAGCAAGGAAGGGAGCCGGGCAGCCCACAGGATGGTCAACCGGCCGTAGTCGGCGCGGTGATCCAACACAGTCTGGATGACGGGACGCAGCGGCGCACCGCCGATCCCGCCGCCCAGTACGATGAGATTCTTGCCCTTGAATTGATCCATCGGGAAGCAATTGCCCAACGGGCCGCGCACGCCGACGATGTCGCCTTCGCCCAGCTCATGCAGGCCGGTCGTCACGGACCCGAGCCTGTTGACCGCGAAATCCACGCACGGCCCACGCTGGGGCGTGTTGGCGATGCCGAAGGGCGCCTCGCCGAATCCGAAGGCCGAGACGAAGGCAAACTGTCCGGGCTGATAGGCGCTGAAAGCTTCGCTGCCGCCGTTCATCAACTCAACGCGGAAGAGTTTGATCTCGGTCGCCAGGTCTTTGACCGCGACCAGCTTGCCCAGAAAGGGCTTCATCGGATTTTGGTTTCGAGAATCGCTCATGACTTTCTCCTTACGTTTCACGCTTTATGCCTTAATGCGATTCTCCGCTGAGGGGGCTCCCACGCCCCCGCATCGCAGGCATGGGAGCCCGCTCCACAGAAATCTATGATTTACTGAATTTATCTTGCCAGGTCTGTCAGCACTTCGGTGATATCCACGTTGACCGGGCAGATGTCCACGCAGCGGCCGCAGCCGGTGCAGGCAGAGGCTGTGCCCAGTCCATACTGTTCGGGGTAATAATAGAATTTGCAGAAGAAGCGGTTGCGCAGGCGCTCACTTTTTTCGGCGCGCTGGCGGTGGCCTCCGGCAATGCGCCGGTAGTTCTCGCCCTCGCACGAGTCCCAGCAACGGATGCGCTCGAACGCGCCCACAGCCGGCACGCCCGGCGCATAGGGCAACACCTCGTCACGGATGATGAAGCAGCGGCAGGTCGGGCAGACGTAGGTGCAGGCGCGGCAGGAGAGACAGCGCTCCGACATGCGCGGCCAATACTCGCTGGTGAAACGCGCCGGCCAAGAAATGGATTGAGGATCGGGGATTGGGGATTGTAGATTTGAGATTTTAGATTGCAGATTTGAGCACTCGAAATCGTCAATCGTAAATTGTAAATCGGAAATCAAGCTCTTTCCTTTTTCCGTCACTGTCTCGACGACGTAGCCGCTCTCGACCTCGTAGAGCATCACGTCCATATCGCTGGCTTCATCCGGCGCGCCGCCGACCGAGGTGCAGAAGCAGGTCGGCCCCATCTCTTTGCAGGCCAGGCCCACGAGCGCGGTATTGGCGAGGCGGCGGGCGTAATAGGGGTCAACCGGCTCTTTGTCCAGGAAGAGCGCATCCAGAATCTTGACGCCGCGCGCGTCGCAGGGGCGCACGCCGAAGAGCACCTGTTCGCCTTCCGGCAGATTCTCAATGAGCTTGACGCCGCCGTCGCTTTTCTCGATGGTCAGCAGACGCTCGGTCAATGAAAAGAAGGCCTCCTTGACCGACATGACCGTCCGGCCAAAGCCCCAGGCGATCTCCTGGCTGCTCTCCACAGGCCGGTAGAGCAGGACGCCGGCCACCTCGTGCGGCGCGATCAGCGTCCGCTGGCGGGCAAGGCCATCCAACCATTCGGCCAATTGGGCTTGGGTGATGAAGTTCATGTTAGCCTTCCTTGTACTCGCCAGAGAGGATGGTGACGACCGGCAACGGGACAGGCTTCATACCCGCCCGGTGTCCGAAAGCCGCTTCGATTTCTTGTGCCATCTTCATATTGAGCAGGCTGATGGGAATGTTCATCGGGCAGGCCCGCTCGCACTCGTTGCAGCCCACGCAACGTCCGGCCAGGTGATAAGCGCGTCCCAGGTGGAAGGCGCGCTTCTCGTTCATGTTGACGCCCATGCCGATCCACAGCGAGTCATCGCGCTCGTACAGGCAGACTGGACAGTTGCACATCGGGCAGGCCTGGCGGCAGGCATAGCAGCGGATGCAACGGTCGAACTGGCTCAACCAGAATTCCATGCGCTCGGCCGGGGTCTTCTTCTCCAACTCTGTGATCTTGAGCGCCACAGGCGTGGGATGTTCAGGCACTGGAGCGGGGGGCTTACCGATGAGCACGTCGTACACTACTGGCACGCGGTCATTGCACGTCTGGCAGCGGGCCTGCAGGACGCCGCGGTCGTGCTGAGTGCCTTCGCAGGTCACGCCGATGATGTAGACCTGCTCGCGCATGAATTGGTTTTCGGTCAGCAGCACGTTGATGGCGCGGCTGTCGCAGGGCTTGACCACCACCGCCATCGGCTTGGGCTGCTCGATGCCCTTGACCGCCGGGCGACGTTTCTTGCCCAGGTAGGTTGTCAGATTATAGGTGCAGTCGGGGTTCCAGACCAGCTTATCGGCCTCCTCCGGCGTGTTAGCAAAGGAGGGCCGCGTCCGGCCGCGCGGGCCGACCTCGTATCCGACCACGTATCCGACCACGCCGTTGTTGAGCAGCTCCTTGGCCTTGGCGCGGATGGCATCCGTCTTGGCGGCGCAATCGTGTTCGACCAGCGGCACGTCGCCGCGGAGTGCGGCGAACTGCTGTGTCAGCGCGGGCACCTCGCCGCGCGGCACGCGCCACTTGACCGGGCCCAGTGCCCGCACCGTATCCACGAACTCGGTGGCGATGCGTGAGAAGCGTTCGCCCTCCGAAGCCGAGACCCAATCCAGGCGCAGGCGTTCGGGTTCGAGGCCGGCATAGCCCATCAACGCCCGCAAGATGGGCAGCCGCTTGGCGGCACGGTGGTTGCCAGTCTCGTAGTGACATTCGCCGATGTGACAGCCCAATATCAACACGCCGTCCGCGCCCTGGTCGAAGGTGCGCATGACCAGCTCCGGCGAGACGCGCCCCGAACACGGCACGCGGACATCGCGCACGTTGGCCGGCGATTTCATGCGGGCAATGCCCGCCGTATCCGCGCCAGTGTAGGAACACCAGGTACACAGGTAAGCAATTATTCTCGGTTCATAAGCCACGACCACACCTCCAAAACCTTTCAGAAGTGAGACGCGGATTAACGCGGATATACGCGGATTTCAATAGCTTCTCTCCGCGTTTTCCGCGCTCGTCAGCGTCCCATGTGCATTTTGTAGAGCGGCTGGGAAGAATTTGTCTGCCGATAAAGCTCCCAGCATTTCGTTGACGATCTGGCGGTCATCGAAGTGAATGAGCGAAATGGCCTTGTTGCGGCAGGCGCCGGCGCAGGTGCCGCAGCCCTTACATAGGAAGCTGTTGACGGTCGCCACCCGGTTCTTGATGGAAATCACGTTGTAGGGACAGGCCGCCACGCAATAGCCGCAGCCAGCGCACTGGTTCTGGTTGACCTCAGCGATGGATGGGTCGAGGGCAATGCTGCCTTGATCCATAAGCGAGAGAGCCACCGCGGCCGCGCCCCCGGCCTGCGCCACCGTATCGGGAATGTCCTTGGGCGCCTGGCAGGTGCCAGCTAGGTAGATACCCTGCGTGGTCGTCTCGACCGGCCCCAGCTTGGGATGCCGCTCAAGGAAAAAACCGTCCCGGCTGCGGCTGACGCCGAAGGTGGCGGCGACATGCCCAGCGTCCGTTTGCGGCTCGAATCCGGTGGAAAGGATGACCATGTCCACTTCCACGCTGTCAGGCTGGTCGTGAAAGGCCTCGCCCCAGCGGACGATCAGCTTCTTGCCCCTCTTGGTGATGCGCTTGACCCGCCCGTGATAGAGGTGGACGCCCATCCGCTCGGTGCGGTTGTAGAACTCCTCGTAACCTTTGCCGAAGGAGCGCATGTCGCGGTAGATCTCATGCACCTCGGCGCCCACGTAATCGTGCACCAACTGGGCGATCTTGAGCGAGTACATGCAACACGCCCGTGAGCAGTACTCGTTGTACTTTTCGTCGCGGCTGCCGATGCAGTGCAAGATGGCAACCGACTGAGGCGGCTTGCCGTTCTTGAGCAGCACCTTACCGCTGGTCGGCCCGCTGGCATTGATCAGCCGTTCGAACTCCATCGCCGTGATGACGTTGTCCAGCTTGCCATAGCCTAGTTCAGGGATGCGTGCCGCGTCGAAATCTTTGAAACCAGTCGCCAGGACGATGGTGCCAACCGTCAGGTCTATTACCTCTTCCTTCATGTCGTGATTGATCGCGCCCCGCTCGCAGGCCACCAGGCACTCCAGGCATTCCGAACAGACGCCGCAGCGCAGGCAGCGTTCGGCCTCGGCCAGGACTTCCTCCTCGGTCAGGGTCAGGTCCACCTCGCGGAAGTTTTGAACGCGCGCCTCAAGCGGGATACTTTTGATGGAAACGCGCGCTGTCGGTGAGGCTTCGCCGATCTTGAACTTCGTCTCGATCTCCTCCGGCGTCAACGTGACGGCGGGCAGCTTATGCGGCTCTTGTAGGCCGCTGACGCCGCGCAGGTGACGGTCAATCGAACGCGCTACCTTGTGGCCCTCGGCGATGGCGTCCACCACGAAGAAGGTCACGCTGCGCCGCACGTCGCCCGCCACGAAAACGCCTTCCATGGTCGTCATCATGTTCCCATCGGCCTGCACGCCGACCGGGAAGCGGGTGTTGATGCTGCCATCCTCCGGCAGGAACGAGAAATTGGGCGCCTGCCCGATGGCCCAGATGACGATGTCGGCCGGCAGGATGTGCTCGCTGCCAGGAATCTCGGTGAAATCCGGGCGGCCGCGCTTGAAGCCGTGGAACTCGATCTCCATGTAGCGCACGCCGACGATCTTGTCCTTGCGAATCATGACTTCCTTGAACGTCCGGCCGGGGAACATCTGGATGCCTTCCTCCTCGGCCACGGCCACTTCCCACTTGAAGCCGGGCATCTCGCCGCGCGACTCCAGGCAGGCCATGCGCACCTCGGCCGCGCCCAGGCGCAGCGCGGTGCGCGCCGCATCCAGAGCCACGTTGCCGCCGCCCAGCACGACCACTTTCTTGCCCTTGACCGGCACATCCTGACCCAGGCAGGCTTTGCGCAAAACGTCCAGGCTGAGCCAGTTATCGGGATGGTTGGAGTCGCGGATGGGGAGCTTCTTGGCGCTGTGCGCACCGGTGGCGATCAGCGCGGCATCATACGGGCCGCCCAGCGCTGCGGAACTGTTTTCGAGCAGGCCGGGAACATCATCTACCCAGGTGTTCAGGCGCAGGGTCACGCCTTCGTCAACCACTTGCTGGATCTCCCAATCGAGCAATTCGTGCGGCAGCCGGTGTGGTGGAATGCCCACCCGCATCATGCCGCCTGCCTTCGGCAGAGAGTCGAAGACCGTGACAGCATGTCCCAGCCGTGCCAAATCCAGCGCGGCGGTCAGGCCGGCCGGCCCCGCGCCGATGACGGCGACCTTCTTGCCGGTCGGCGGGGGATTGTGCCTAAAGGGAGTCCCGACCAGGGATTTATCCAACATATTCGGTAACTCGTGCCGGTGAGCATAGGCCCAGTCAGCGACGAAACGCTTGATGCCCATGATATTCACCGGCTCGTCGTACTTGCCGCGCGAACAGGCGTCTTCACAGCGGTGGTTGCACACCCGTCCACAGACCGAGGGGAAGGGATGTTCACGCCGGATGGCAAAGTACGCGTCCGCGTAACGCTTTTCGCGCACCAGGGCGATGTACCCCTGGGCGCGCTGGTCAGTCGGGCAGGCGTCGCGGCAGGGAGCGATGCCGCACTTCTGGATTGTATATGCACCCGGCACGGACTGCGCCGAGAAGCGATACGCCGCCTTGCGCAGGCTCAAGCCCTCGTCAAAGGGATTGGACATTTCGATGGGGCAGACTTCGGCACACTTGCCGCAGCCGGTGCATTTGGCCTCGTCCACGAAGCGCGGCTTGCGCCGTACCTGCACCTGGTAGTTGCCCACATACCCCGTGACCGACTCCACTTCACTGTAGCTCAGCAGCGTGATGTTTTCGTGGCGTCCAACGGACACCATCTTCGGCGTCAGTATTCAGGCAGAACAGTCTAAAGTGGGAAAGGTCTTGTACAACTGCGCCATGTGCCCGCCGATGGACGATTCGCGCTCCACCAGGTAGACGTGCTTGCCGGCGTCGGCTAGCTTCAGCGAGGCCTCGATGCCGGCGATCCCGCCGCCCACCACCAGCGCGGATTGTGTCATCTTCACCGGACGCATCTCCAGCGGATTGTGGTGATGGACGCGCTGCACCGCTGCCGCGACCATCGCTTTCGCCTTGGCCGTCGCCTGGGCGCGGTCATCCACCACCCACGAGCAATGCTCGCGGATATTGGCCATCTGGAAGAAGAAGGGGTTGAGTCCGCCTTCCTGACAGGCGCGGCGGAAGGTAGGCTCGTGCATCAACGGCGAGCACGAGGCCACCACCACCCGGTTGAGGCCAAGCTCTCGGATGTCTTGCTTGATCAGGTCTTGGCCTGGGTCTGAGCACATGTAGGTGTAGTCACGGGCGACGGCCACGCCGTCGAGACCTTTCGCAAACTCGGCAACGCCAGCCACATCCACCGTCGCGGCGATGTTCGTACCGCAGTGACAGACGTAGACACCCGTGCGTATCTTGGAAAGGTTCAAGTGGGCACCTCCTCATTGATGTTATTTCTGCTCATGGTTTTCATAAGAGTTGCGCGCTCCCTGGCGTCTGGTTGGCGACCCAAGCCGCCGGGGTGGATGGACTATACTGTGACCAAAATACCTTCTAGCTCTGCGAGCACTTCGTCCAGTGTAAAGCCATGCTGAATGGCTGCGCCGGCAGGACAGGCAGCCGCGCACGCACCGCAGCCCTTGCACAGCACCTCGTTGACGTAGGCCACTTGCTTCCCGTCGTAGTCCACCATCGAAATCGCGCTGTATGGGCACAGCCCTTCGCAAGTGCGGCAGCCGCCGCATTTCTCGGCGATAACATAGCTGGTGAAAGGATCTAGCGATACCGAACCGGCGTCCATCAAAGCCAGTGCTGCGGCGGCCGCGGCGGCGCCCTACGCCACGCTGTCGGGAATGTCTTTCGGCCCCTGGCAGGCTCCCGCCAGGAAGATGCCGTCGGTGGTCGTCTCGACCGGCGCCAGCTTGGGATGCTTCTCCAGGAAGAAACCGTCCGCGCTCAGGCTGACGCCGAAAGTCGCGCCGACTTTGTGCTGGTCGGCCTGCGGCTCGATGCCAGTGCTCAACACCACCATATCCACCAGCGTTTCCCGTTCCTCGCCCGTAAACACGTCCACGGCGATGACCGCCAGCCGTCCATCGCGCGGTTCCACACGGATATCTTTACCGCTACGGAAGAATTTCACGCCCTGGCGCTGGACGCGCTCATAAAAAGCCTCGTAATCTTTACCAAAGGTGCGCATGTCGCGGTAGAACTCGAACACCTCGGCATCTACGTAATCGCGGATCAACGTAGCCAGCTTGAGTGAATACATGCAGCACACCCGCGAGCAATGCTCGTTCTGGTCGCCGCGGCTGCCTACACAGTGCAGGATGGCAATCCGCTCCGGCTTGCGCCCGTCCTTGAGCAATACCTGGCCAGTGGTCGGCCCGCCGGAGTTGATCAGCCGCTCGAATTCCATGCCGGCCAAGACGTTATCAAGCACGCCGTATCCGTACTGGGGTGAGCGCTTCGGTTCGAAATCTTTGAAGCCGGTCGCCAGCACGATGGTGCCGACCTCAATGTCAACCAGCTGCTCTTTCTGCTCGAAGTCAATCGCTGCGCGCGGACAGAATTTCTCACAGGCGCGGCATTTGCCGCTCTTGAAATAGGCGCAGTTGACTGCGTCAATGACCGGCACGCGCGGCACCGCCTGGGCAAAGGGGAAGTAGATCGCCGGGCGCTTGCCCAGCCCTAGGTCGAATTCGGAGGGGATCTTCTTCCACGGGCATTTCTCGACGCATGTCCCGCATCCGGTGCAAAGCTCCTCGTTCACATAGCGGGGCTTGCGGCGCACCGTGACGGTAAAATTGCCGACGTACCCCGAAACTTTCTCCACCTCGCTGTAGCTCAGCAGGGTGATGTTTTCGTGGCGTCCAACGGACACCATTTTGGGTGTAAGTATTCAGGCGGCACAGTCTAAGGTGGGAAAGGTTTTGTAGAGGCGGGACATGTGCCCACCAATCGAGGGCTCGCGCTCCACCAGGTAGACGTGCTTGCCCGAATCGGCCAGGCGCAGGGCCGCTTCGATACCGGCGATGCCTCCGCCCACAACCATGGCGGAGGGCTTGACTGCCACCTGACGCATCTCCAGCGGTTCGTGCCAGGCGACGCGGCGCACCGCTGCCGAGACCAGAGTCTTGGCCTTCTCGGTGGCCTTGACGGAATCGTCCGACACCCACGAGCAGTGCTCGCGGATATTAGTCATCTGGAACAGGAACGGGTTCAGGCCGGCTTCCGCACATGCCCGCCGGAAGGTGGTCTCGTGCATCAACGGCGAGCAGGAAGCCACCACCACCCGGTTCAGGCTTGCATTGCGAATATCGTCTTTGATGAGAGCCTGACCAGGGTCCGAGCACATGTAGGCATAGTGACGGGCGACGGCCACGTTCCCCAGTGTGGAGGCAAATTCGGTGACCGCTTCCACATCCACCATGCCTGCGATATTGGTGCCGCAGTGACAAATATAAACGCCTACACGGGGCGTATCACGTGTTGGCGTCTTTTCGGCTGGCGTCATCCGGGAGTCTCCTTTCGGCATTGGAAATCAAAAAAAGGACACCTTTCACTCCTTTGACAAGCGAGTTCTTGTGCAGTATCATCTTACAGCTTGGAGATTGGGGGTGTGCGGGCGGCGAAGCCGCCCGCACACCCCCATCTTTCTCCTCTTATCGAAAAGATACTTGTACAACTTATATTCTCCGTGATTATACTTACGATTCAAGTGATAATTGTCACAAGGTAAGTGCTGGTTGTCACAATTCGTATGGACACGCGACAGGCGGTTAATGTAACAAGACGACGCACCCCATTGGGTACGTCGCCATAATTCAACCATTATAGAGTTCAGTGCTTGACAGGATTTTCGCTATCCGTTTCCCATTGGGTGGGATTGGATTCGATGTAGAGCCAGGTCAATTCGAGATCCTGCTGGTTGCGGATGACGTGGTCGTAGTAGGAGCGTTGCCAGACCGGTGTGCCTTCCATGTGGCGCAATAAGTTGATACGTCGCGCCGAAAACGATTTGAAGGCACGGACGATTTCGGGGAGGCCATGTTGTTGGCTGTAGGGGCGGGTCTTCGTCTCGTCTGCCAGGGATGTTTTGCCAGAAGCCATCTTTTCAGGCACGGTTTGATTTGCCTGAAAAGACCCGCCCCTACCAGTGTCATTCAAAATAATGATACCGTGAACATGGTTCGGCATCACCACAAACGCGCCTAATTCCACATGTTTGTAATGCCGCGGCAAATCGAACCACGCCGCTTGGACAATCTCCCCATATCGGTTCAACCGCATCTCCCCGTTCACCACCTCGCCGAACAGCGCCGCCCGTCCCTGTGTGACGATGGTGACGAAATACGCGCCGGCCTGGGAATAATCGTATCCTTTCAGGCGGAGGGAATGCCTGCCCTGAGCAAAGGCGAAGGGGCGGTGAGGGATTCTCGGATCGTGTGTCATGAATTCCCCTTTTCCAGCAGGGGCGGGTCTGCGATTCTTTTCGACAAGATGACTTGCCCGACCAGACCCGCCCCTACGTTGATGCTTACGAAATCACACCCAGCTTCTTCCCCACCTTTGCGAACGCCTCCAGACCTTTATCCAAATCCTTCTTCTCGTGCGCGGCGGAGATCATCACGCGGATGCGCGCCTTCCCCTGCGGCACGGTGGGGTAGCCAATCGCCATCGCAAACACGCCCGCCTCGAACAACTCTCGGCTGAACTGCTGTGCCAGCGGCGCTTCGCCGAGCATGATCGGGGTGATGGGCGTGGTGCTCAGACCGGTATCGAAGCCCTGTTTCTTCATCTCGGCCTTGAAGTATCTTGCGTTGTCCCACAGCTTATCCACCAGCTCGGTCGAGGATTCGAGGATATCGAGGGCAGCGAGACAGGCCGCCGTGTCCGGCACGGTGACGGCGGAGGAAAACAGGAACGGGCGGCCGCGCTGGCGCAGCCATTCCACAACCGTAGCGTTGCCTGCTACCACGCCGCCCACTACACCAAAGGCTTTGGAGAGCGTGCCGACTTCCACGTCCACCTTGCCGTGCAAGCCAAAGTGATCCACGATGCCGCGCCCGCCTTTGCCGAGCACGCCCTCGCCGTGGGCGTCGTCCACCATCAGCAGGAGGTTGTAGCGGTTCGTCACCTCGTAAATCTTGTCGAGCGGGGCCACGTCACCGTCCATGCTGAAGACGCCGTCGGTGATGACGATGGCGCGGCGATATTGCGGAAGGTTTTCCCTGATGACCGCTTCCAGCGCGGCCGGGGCGCAGTGATCGTAGGGGATGATCTTCCCGCCAGAGAGACGGCAGCCGTCAATGATGCTGGCATGGTTCAGTCGGTCTGAGAAGATGACATCCTCCTTGCCGACCAGCGCCGGGATGGCAGCTAGGTTGGCGGTGAAGCCGCTTTGGAAGGTGATGGCCGCCTCGACGCCCTTGAACGCCGCCAGCCGTCTTTCCAGCTCGACATGCAAGGTCATCGTGCCGGCGATTGAGCGCACCGCCGCCGGGCCGATGCCAAGCCCGTCCACGGCCTTCTTGGCTGCTGCCACCAGTTTGGGATGGTTGGCGAGGCCGAGGTAGTTGTTCGAGCAGAAGTTGAGCACCTTCTTCCCGTCCACCACCAGCCACGCACCTTGCGGCGAGCCGATGGTGCGGATGCGGTTGTACAGTCCCTGCGTTTGCAGAGACTCGATCTCTTGCTCGATCCAATCAGTTTTTGACATGGAAGACTCCGTGATGAGTGAATTGTGTTGATTATTCCGAAATGCTTTCCCGCGACAGCGCGATCACCACGCCGATCAACTTGTTGGCTGTTGATACCTTCAATTTTCCTACCGTTTGTGTAACCAAACTTTCATTTGCAGTAAATAGCTTCCCTGGGCGTGCGCAACTGGTAACGCGCAGTGATCCACTGCCGAAATCCTCATCGGTAAGTTCAATGGCTCTTTTGTCACCGTATGGATTGCCCGTCACTTGGCAAAGAATCCAATCCTTGCGTCCCGATCCTGCCAGCACAATGGCAGGCCGCATTTTCGTGTGCGACAAATCAGAAAATGGAAAGGGAATGAGGACTACTTGTCCGATTGCAAGTGCGCCCATGCTTTATCCTCCTCAGGGCGGTTCCAGTCTTCTGCCAGTGCCGCTTCGCTCAATAATGCAGTCTCGGCAATGCTTGCCGGTTCACCCAGAATTGTCAGAATGGCGCGGCGTGAGGCAGGCAGTTTGATCCTTTTGGGCAGCCGAACGATGCCATCTCTTCCAATGATTACTTCAAATGAGCGCGACAATTTTGCATCTCCTGACACAATTATACATCTGTTCCTGACTGGCAAGATTTATTCGTCCCTTCGATGTTCTTCGTGGCTAACATCTGCCAACATTCCCATCTCCGCCAGCGCGGCTAGCACTTTACCCTGTGCTCCTGTCTTGACAATCACCGTCGTCGGGCCAAGGATCTCGCCCAAGAAACGCCCAGCTTTGGATTTTCGCAGCTCGTCCAGGACCTCAGGCCGGCTGACCCGCAAAATGACCAGATTCTCGATCCGCGCCTCGGTGCCGTTCACTTCCCAGCGTTTGAGCGCTTTGACGAACACAAGCGGAATCTCGGCCGCGGCGTTCTTCGCCAGCAGGCTGAGCAATTGGCGTACTTTAAGTCCCTGCTCTTTGGCTTTCTTCAGCGAATGGGTGCTGACACGATAGTGATACTCGTCAGGCATGGTCTCGATACGCCGCCGGTGGTCGAGTAGTCCTGCAGGGACGTACACTTGCACCTGCGGCACACTTGCCCCGGACGCAAGTGCTGGGGAGTGCAGGTGTCGAGACCCGGCGGCTACTCGACCAACATCTTCCCATTCGCAGAACCGGGAAATTTGATACCTGGCTGCACGCGGCAGCAATCTTGGGATAGTGATCTTGCCCTGGGAAAAAACGTGGAGTTTGCCCATTTCGTCGAACGTCGAACGTCGAGCGTCTGACATTTGACCTTCGACGTTCGACACAACGCGAAAAGCCGTGACCGTTTTGCCCCCCTCCGGCGTCGCCAGGTCAATCCTCCCCAGCCAGAACAGCGGGCCAGTGATGAAATAGCGGATAAGCGCGCCGTCCACCTCGTCCCAATGCTCGAAGCCGCGCAGGTAGGCCTCGCTGTCGGTGCGGCGGATGAACCACGAGTCGTAGTCGCCGGCCGGACGCTGGAAGTCGGGATATTTCTCCTTGATGGCGTGGACGAAGGCGGGCAAGCTCCACCATTTGTCTATGGGGATGGTGTCCAAAAAAGCGAGCAAAAAGTGACGAGTGACGAGTGATGAATTCTTCCATTCTCCTTCGCAGACAAGCCCTGGAATCTGCCGAAGTTCGTTGAAGGTTTCGCTCGTCTGCCAAGCTTCGGCCAGCATGGATAAGGCTTGCGCCCTTGGCATTTCGAGAAACGATTTAACTTTATCGGCCAGCGGTTCGTCCCCCGCCAAGATGCCAGCCGCCTGCAAAAAGCCGCACACCACGTTTACCGGCACGATGGTTTCCGGCGGTTGCATGTCCATCCGCAGGGCTGCCAGCAAGGTAGTGGCATCGTCAAGGAGGCGGTCAGAGGCAGGGAGAGGACGTTCGCGTTCCTTTGGTGCAGCCGGGCGGCCCAAAGGCTCATCACCTTTATTAACCACAAAGGGCACTACGTTTTTTTCTTTTTCCCCTTTGTGACCTTCGTGGTGAATTATTATTAGCAGATCATCGGGAATGTACGCGAATTCCTGCGGGCCGGTCGGGGTATCGAAAAATGCCCGGGCGAGAAAGGCGCGGTAGAAAAGCGTCTCTGCGGCAGAGGCGGGATGGAGGTACACCTGTTCCCGGTCGCGGCGGCCGGGGCCGATCTCGCGTATCTCACCGAAGCGACGTACAAACGTCGCCCACGGCATGCGGCCACCCTCCTCAATTAGAACCTCGAGCGCGGACTTCGCCTCAGCGGAGAGTGAGTCCACGATCTCGCCGACCAGCGCCGGGTCGAGCAGCGCGGCGGCCAGTTCCTCCAGCGCCGCCTCCATCTCGGCAGACTTCAGTTCCTCGCCCCACAGTCCGGCCACGATGCGCAGGTGACCGAGGTCACGGGATTGGAGGGAGTGGAGCAGGTCAGGCATGTTTTACGTCTCACATCTTATGTTTCACGTATCACGTCCAGACAAACCGCAACCCCTGAACTACCTGACGACTCTCAGTGCGTTGGGTACAATTTCTATGGAAAGTTTCCGCAAATTGGAACCGAAGCCGGTGAAAATTTCCCCATCTGCGTGGATGTAGATCGGGCGGTCGGAATTTAGGCTCATCTTGCAGCAGGTTCCCATCCTCACCGACTTGAAACGCCCGTGAGTGCCTTTCATGACTTCCGGGATCAGGCGGAACATCATTGCACGGGAGACCTTACGGATGGTGGCGTAGTGGAGAATGCCGTCGTCGAGGCGCGCCTCCGGCGCGACCAGAAAGCCGCCGCCCTCGCGCGGGCCATTGCACAGAGTCAGCATGAGGGTAGGCAGGTCCCAGGTCTCAGCTTCGGTCTCGACGTGCAGCCCCATCGGGTCGAAGTTTAGGATGATAGTCTGAATAACAGCCGTCAGGTACATCAAGAAGCCGCGCACGATCGGCAGCTTGTGCGAGCGGATGGTCACCACGGCGTCGAAGCCGAGGCCGAGGGTGTTGTCGAAGTATTCCTTGCGCCCCTCTTCGTCGGTCAACAGGCCCAGGTCCACCGGTGCCGCCTCGCCGCTCAAAGCATGGTTGAGAGCCGCCTCTGGCTCGGCAAAAGCGCCGACAGCATGTGCAAAATCGTTCCCAGAACCGGTCGGGACAATGCCCAGCAGCGGGCGATGCGCAGCTGGAACCTGCATCAAGCCATTGATCACCTCGTGCACCGTCCCATCACCGCCGACCGCGATGACCATATCATAACCCTCTCCGCCGGCCTGACGCGCCAGCTCGATGGCATGAGTCGGGTAGACCGTGCCACTCCAATCCGCATGGCCGTATTCAGCGACGATGGGACGCAGGTCTTTGGCAACCTTCCAGGCGTTACCCATATTCGCCATCGGGTTGAGGATCAGTTTGACTTTGCGTGCCATAGGAGAGTCTCCTCTTGTATGATTTTGGTCGAATTATAGCCCCAAAACAAAACGGAGGCGCACGCTACGTGGCCTCCGCAAGAGAATAGCGCTGGTTACCTCAATGGCGCAGTCGCCTTGATAATCGTGCCTCGCCGTTTCTTTTTCGCTTGGTAGAGGGCTAAATCGGCAACACGCAACAATTCGTTGGCCGTTTGACCATATGTTGGGAAGGAAGCGATTCCTCCAGAGATGCTCAGTCTATTCGGCCGACGTCGGGCAATTGAAGGTCGAGTGAGCGCCGTTCCGTTGAGCGCGCTTCACCTCGACCTCGAGCCGTCCATCCAGAGCACAACGATTGGGCAGCCCGGTCAGCCTGTCAGGGTATAATCATGACAACCCCTGAGGAGGATCCAATGACGGCAAATTCAAAGCCTCTCCCTCCGCGCGCCACACCTCTCCATCCGCGCCGACGAGCGATCATCGTCGGCGCCTCCAGCGGGATCGGGGCAGCCCTGGCGCGTCGCCTGGCACGCGGAGGATACACGCTGGCGCTGCTCGCCCGGCGGGTGGACTTGTTGACAAGCCTGTGCGGCGAAATCAATGCCGCGGCAGGAGAGACCCGCGCCCTGGCTTACCCTCACGATGTGACCGATTACGATTCCGTGCCCAACCTGCTGCAAAGGATCCTCGCCGATCTGGGCGGCCTCGATCTATTCATCTACAATACCGGCATCTCCCTCATGGTTGGACTGAAGAAGTACGATTTCGAGAAAGACCGCCGCGTCACGGAAGTCAATTACCTGGGCGCGCTGGCTTGGCTCAACCCGGTGGCAGCCATGTTCCAGAGTCTGAAAAGCGGACAGATCGTCGGCCTCTCCTCGGTGGCTGGCGAGCGCGGGCGCGTCGGCAATCCATCCTACAACGCCTCCAAAGCCGCCCTGACCTGCTACCTGGAAGCGCTGCGCAACCGGCTCAGCCGTTACGGCGTGAACGTGCTGACCGTCAAGCCCGGTTATGTGAACACCGACATGGTCGTCGGCGCGAAAGGCATTTTCTGGGTCATTCCTCCCGAACAGGCTGCCGCCGACATCTGCCGCGCCATCCGCAGGCGCAGGCAGCAGGTCTATACGCCGGCGCGCTGGCAGTGGGTGATGCTCATCGTGCGCAACATCCCGTCATTTATTTTCCGAAGGTTGATCTTTTGAAAAGGGATTAGAGAATAGAGATTCGAAAACAGTACTTGCGAGACTATTCTCTACTCTCGATTCTCCAATTCCCCTCCCCAAGAATCCCATGAACAATGCACTCCCCTACGGAAAGCTCACCCTGCTCGACAACTTCGGCCATTCGTTGCGCAGCCCGGCTTACCTTTTTCAGCCAATCGAGCCGGAAGAGATCAGCCAAGTCTTCAATATGGCAAAACAGCATGACCTGACAGTCACCCTGCGCGGCGCGGGGCGCAGTTACAACGACGCGGCCCTCAACGGCGGCGGGATCGTGCTGGACCTGAGGCTGGCCAACCACATCCTGGCCTGGGACCCGGCGACGGGCCTTCTTCAGGCCGAGCCGGGCGTCACCCTCCAGCAGGTCTGGCAAACCGTCCTGCCAGACGGCTGGTGGCCGCCGGTCGTCTCCGGGACGATGTTCACCACCGTGGGCGGCTGCCTAGGGATGAACATCCACGGCAAGAACAATTTCCGCATGGGTACCATCGGCGACCACACGACCGAGTTCACCATCGTGCTGCCCACCGGAGCGAAAGTGACCTGCTCGCCGAAGAAGAACGGTGACCTGTTCCGCGCCTGCATCGGCGGGATGGGGATGCTGGGCGTGTTCATCTCCATCACGCTCCAGATGAAGAAGATCGCTTCGGGGCTGCTGAAAGTCCATGCCTTCTCGGTGCGCAGCCTGAAAGGACAGCTCGACGCGCTGCTCGAAGGCGCTCCGGAACACGGTTACATCGTCGGCTGGCTGGATGCCACCGCGCCTGGGAAAGGCCTGGGGCGCGGCCAGATCCACACCGCCGACTACCTGCACGAGGGTGATGATCCCGATGCCAAAAAGACCATGCAGGTGGCGTACCAGACCCTGCCGGCCACCCTGTTCGGCGTCCTCCCCAAGTCCATCATCCACCACTTCATGGCCCCTTTTATGAACAACTTGGGCGCGTGGGCGGTCAACACCGCTAAGTACATGGTGGGATTGCGCGAGGGCCGCTACAACCAATCGCATGCGGCCTTCCACTTCCTGCTCGATTACGTCCCGGACTGGGAGCTGGCTTACGGGCGGAAGGGGCTGATCCAATATCAATCGTTCATCCCCAAAGAGGCTGCACATGACGCCTGGACCGAGATGCTGGCGCTTTCCCAGCGGCGTGGCCTGCCCTCTTACCTGGGCGTGACCAAACGTCACCGTCCGGACAACTTCCTGCTGTCTCACGGCGTGGATGGCTACTCCCTGGCGTTGGATTTCAAGGTGACGGCTGGCACGCGCGCCAAAATGGCGCAGATGCTCCAGGATTTCGACCGCATCGTGCTGGAGGCTGGCGGGCGCTTCTACTTCGCCAAGAACAGCGAGACGACGCCGGAGACCGCCGTCCGCTTCCTGGGCGAGGAGACTGTGAGAAAGTTTCGTGCCCTGAAAAAGCGCTGTGACCCGCATAATCTACTGGAATCGGATCTGTACCGCCGGGTGTTCGGTTGATTTTTGATTTGACTTTTTCGAGGATACTCAGTACACTATTGGTAAATCATCCGTGTCGTTGAGGAGGAATTATGGCTGCTCAATTTCAACTCGTCATCCGTTCTGGGCCGGACATCGGCAAGGTTTTTTCGCTAGAGGTATCCGAGATCGGCATCGGCCGCGAGTTGGGCAACACCATCGTCATCAACGATGCCGAGGTATCCCGCAAACATGCCAAATTGACCTGGCAGGGCGCAGGCTACTTCATCGAGGATGCCGGCTCGACCAACGGAACTTTTGTCAACAACCAGCGGATCAGCGCGCCACACACCTTGAAAGCGGGAGATTTGGTTTCGCTGAGTGAGAACGTCATCCTGGCCTTTGAGGCGGCCGGCGATCCGAACGCGACGATCATCTCGCCCTCTGCTCGCGCAGTGAAAGCCCCGGCGGCCGCTCCACAACCGATTCCACCCTTCCCACCGCCCCCTGCAGCCGCGCCGGCTCCCATGCCCGTTTATCCTGCTCCACCGCCGGTCGCGCCACAATATGTGCCCTCACAGCCAGCAAAGAAAGGTTCCAAAATCTGGGTGATCTTGGTGGTGCTGCTAGTGCTCTTCATCTGCGCTTGCGTCGGCGTGTTCGTGGCGGTTGATTACCTACAACTGTGGTGCAGCCCGTACTTGAGCTGGCTCACGAACATCATCTCCCCCATGATCGGCGGCGGCGTTTGCCCATAAGAACATCGAAATCGCTGCTTCCCGCAGGTTGGCGGAACCCGCGGGAAGTTTTTATTTTCCAGCCATAAGCATATCCAATGAGACATTCACTCCCTTTAGAATTACCTCTGTCTGGTTATATTCTCCGGCGCGCAGCGTGTGATCTGCCTTGACGAGCATCGCTTCGATCAGGCGATTTTCCATGCCCTCAGGGTGGCGTAGAAAATCGGCCACGATGCCGCGTTGACCCATCACCTTGTAATCCGGCAGCCAGGCGGTCATGAAATATGCTGAGGGATCGAGGGCCTGCTGGTAGCGGCGGACAGTATCGTAGAATAGCACGCTCAAGCGCAAGTCGTCGCGCACGGCTTCGGTCACGGTTTGCCCTTTCAAGAACTCGCGGTATTTCGCCTCCAGCTCCGCAAACGTGATCCCAAAATGCGCCTGCAAAGCCGCATCAATCACCTGCGAGTCGCGCCCATCCGGCGTGGGGCGGATGTCGCGGTAGAAGGCGTCGAATGCACCCCATCCGTAAGATTCGACCATGTAACTCACCAGCGCAGCGGCTTCCAGGTAGCCGATCTCGTGCTGTTGGGGATAGAAGTCATCGGCCAGCTTGCCCAGCGGGATATACCAGTCCAATTCGAGCAGGGCAGCGGCGCGCGGGATGAGCGGCTCCGGCTTGAAATGTCCACCACTCAGGTAGACCGCCAGCCCCTCTTGAAAGATCGTGGGGCGCAGATCTCCACCTGCGAGAGTATCGAACCAGTGCACGAACTCGTGGTGCAGCACTTGCGCGGTGGCACTGCCAAGATAATCATTATCGAGGTATGAAACATAAATCGCGCTGCCAGTAAAGCCGCCGTTGCCCAGCACGCGCGGCACGAAAACGACCGGGATTTTCTCGCTCAAGCTCTCGTCCATTCGAACGCTGAGGTCGGCAGCCTGCTCGTCTGCTACCTGAGCCAGGGAAGCGATGTCTCGACCGGCCGCGGTATCGGTGATGTAATTGAGAATACAGCAATCGCTCGTCACACTTGCCCAGCGCGCCCCCGGCTCCGGCGGCGGGATTCCACTCTGCGGGTGCAAGGTGACGGTCTCTTGCCAGGTCGGACCGTCGGGGAGGATGGCAAATGTCAGCGTTTCCGGGCCAGGCTGGAGGTCGCGCGTGTCCCAGGCCCACCACAGGACCGCCTCCGTCCGCCCGGCGACGCCATAGGGGCTGAAGCCGGCGCGTCCCAGCTCTCCCTCATCCAAGCTGACCTGTACCTCGTGTCCTTCAGATTTGAATCCGGCCGGCGTCACCG
This sequence comes from uncultured Chloroflexus sp., assembly GCA_964478375.1. Classification (GTDB taxonomy): domain Bacteria; phylum Chloroflexota; class Anaerolineae; order Anaerolineales; family Villigracilaceae; genus CG2-30-58-95. The sequence goes on from CAYZIQ010000001.1 coordinate 46,673, forward strand.
CCTCGAAGCTGACCTGATCGCCGACGTACAACGGGCCATCGGGATGCGTGATGACGCTGAACTTCTCGGCTGGCGCGGCAGGCGCGGCGCAGGAAGCCAGGAAAATAGTTATCAGTAACCAGTGAACAGTGATCCGTAAATTACGCATGGGCGCAATTATACTGTTTGGAACTTACTCAGTCAGGTTGATTGAGGTGTGCCGAATCCCCTTCAACTGCGCGACTTCTCCTGTTGTAAAAATCCCCCGAAAGGTCTAGAATATAACTGCAGATCGAAATCCTCCCAGGAGAGTCGCCATGAGTGAGCCGCAGCCTGCCACTTCCCCACGTTGGGGAGCCATGACCAAACTGGTGATCGCCTTGACCGTGATCGCCATCCTCGCCGCGCTGGTGCTGCGCTTCCACACCATCATCGGGCCGGTGTTGATGGCCTTCGTTGTGGCTTACCTGCTGCACCCCCTGGCCTCTCTGTTCGACCGGAAGACGCCTCTCTCCTGGAGGGGAGCAGTCAACATCATCTATCTAGTCTTCATCATCATCCTCTTCGCTCTGCTGACCCTGGGCGGCGTGGGCCTCGTCCAGCAGGTGCAAAACCTGATTGGCACCGTCCAGAACGCCATCACCAATCTGCCTACCTTCATCTCGAACCTCTCCGGGCAGGTTTACCACCTCGGCCCATTCATCCTGGATTTCTCGAAAATTGACTGGACATCCATCGGCCAGCAAGTGCTTTCGTATGTCCAACCGGCCCTGGGCCGGCTGGGGAATCTGGTCGGGACGCTGGCCGGCAGCGCGGCCAGCACTTTCGGCTGGCTGGCGTTCATCCTGATCGTTTCGTACTTCTTCCTGCTCGAAAGCGGCGGCTTGCGCAGTGGCATCATCAGGTTCGAAATTCCCGGCTACGCCGAGGACGTGCGCCGTTTGAGTAAGGAACTCGGCCGCATCTGGAATGCCTTCCTGCGCGGCCAGATCATCATTTTCGGCCTGTCGGCCGTCATTTACATGATCGTTTTGAGCATCCTCGACGTGCGCTACGCGATCGGCCTGGCGCTGCTGGCAGGCTTCGCCAACTTCCTGCCCTACATTGGCCCGGCAATCACCTGGATCGTGCTCGGTCTTGTGACCTTCTTCCAGGCGTTCAAACCCTTTGGTCTCTCGCCGCTTGCCTACACAGCTATCGCCATCGTCCTGGCCCTGCTCATTGACCAGATCATCGGCAACTTGGTCGCGCCGCGCATCATGGCGCAGACGCTGAAAGTCCATCCGGCCTTCGTGCTGATCGCGGCCATCATCGCGGCCAACCTGCTTGGCATCCTGGGCGTCATTATTGCCGCGCCTCTGCTGGCGACACTGAAACTGATCGGCCAATACACCATGGCGAAGATGCTGGATAAGAACCCCTGGCCGGAGGCTGAAGAGATGCCGCCGCCAGTCACTCCGTCCCTTTGGGCGCGCCTGCGCGCCTGGTGGCAAGCGAGGCGACGGAAAAAGTGATGCGCACCCGCCCAAAAATCTGTATAATGGAATCAGAGAAAACCCTACTTGAAGGAGGCTGAGATGGCAAAGACCGTTCCAGAACCTACGACCGAGAACCTGGCCGAGACCGCCAATTACCTCATCTGGCAGGCGGACGAACCGGATGGCGAGATCACTTATCACATTGAGCTAAACAACGTCACCCTGCACTTCTTCAAAGAGGAGTGGGATGAGTTTCTGGAATTGGTGCACGGTCTGTAACACCCCAACATGAGACTCAAAAATTCGATCACAGACATACCCGGCATCCGCGTGGGGCATGCCCAGGACGACGAGGCGCTGACCGGCTGCACCGTCATCCTGTGTGAAAAGGGCGCGGTCGGCGGCATGGATCAGCGCGGCGGCGCGCCCGGCACGCGCGAGACCGACCTGCTCAAGCCGGTCAATGCGGTCGATAAAGTCCATGCCGTGCTGCTTGCGGGTGGCTCGGCTTTCGGACTGGACGCGGCCAGCGGCGTGATGCGCTACCTGGAAGAAAAAGGGATTGGATTTAACACCGGGGTAGCGCGCGTTCCCATCGTCCCCGCAGCGATCTTATATGACCTGGCCATCGGCCGCGCCGACATCCGACCGGACGCCGAAATGGGCTACCGCGCCGCGGCTTCCGCCTCAGCTGACGCGCCCGCGGAGGGCAACGCCGGCGTGGGGACGGGGGCGACGGTTGGCAAGATCTTCGGCATGGCCGGGGCGATGAAATCCGGTCTGGGAGCAGCCAGTATAAATATTGGCGGCGGGATCATCGTCGGGGTTATCGTGGCGGTTAACGCCTTCGGGGATGTGGTTGACCCGCAGACGGGTAAAATCCTGGCTGGAGCGCGCTCGACCAAACTTGGTCCCATTCGACTTGGCTCACAAGATTATTTTGCCGATACGCTGGTGATGATGAAAACGCAGGCAGGCCGCGCTATTATGAAACTGGCGATGAGCCGCAACACGGTCATCGGTGTGGTGGCAACCAACGCCAAATTCACCAAAACCGAAGCGACCAAAATGGCGCAGATGGCGCAGGATGGATTGGCGCGCGCCATCCGCCCGGCGCACACCATGTTGGATGGCGATACGATCTTCGCCATGGCCACTGGGCAGAAGAGGGCGGATGTCAGCATCGTGGGAGCGTATGCAGCCGAGGCCTTCGCCCAGGCAATCGTGAGGGCTGTGAAAGCAGCGAAGCCGGCGGGAGGGTTGCCAGCAGCCAGTGAAAGGTAACCAGTTTTCAGTCACCAGAAAAAACGACTTGCGTAGGGCAAGCCGTTTTTTCATCCCTCATCACTGATAACTGCTTCCTGATGACTGAACGCTAATGCTTTTTATGATGCCGCCGACCCTTCAACTCGTCCCGCAAGATCAAGCTCAACACGATGCTGACCGCGCTGACGATCAGCGCGCCGAGGAAGGCGTTCCACCAGAACGGATCGGCGATGGCCAGGCTGATCCCGACCAGGTTGCCAACCCAGGCGGTCAAGGCGAAGAGCAGGGTGTTGATGATTAGCGTGAACAGGCCCAGGGTCAAAATGATGAGCGGACAGGTCAGCATCTTGAGCAAGGGACGCAACAGGGCATTGACCAGCCCAAAGACGAGAGCCAGCAGCACCACGCCGATCCAGTTGCCTCCGTAAACAAGTCCGGGCAGGATGGCGATGGCAGCCCAGAGTGCCACCGCATTGATCCCCCAGCGAATGATAAATCTCATTTCAACCTCCTATTCTTTTCTGAGACTTCCGAAGTCTGCCAGACTTCAGAAGTCTTCTTATCTCGCTATTGTGATTTACGAGATTCAGGGAGCAGGGTTTCATCCGCCTGCATCCAGATCAGCGTGCGTACTGGCTTGAAACCAGCCGCTTGGATCGCTTCTTGAGCTTGACCGGCTGGCATCTCCAAGGTGAGATTTTTCTGCCAGGAAAGCGTATGCCGGGCATGCAGCAGCAGGGCAGTCAGCGCGCCTTCTCCGCCATCGAGCGGAGCAGCCGCCCAGAGCCGGTCAGCGTGCTCCATAGTTGGCTGCCAGGCCAACACACCCAGCAACTGGCCTTCATCCAGGCGGGCGGCCCACTGACGCGTCTCATACTCCAGGAAAAAGCGATAGAGGGAAGGACCCAGGCCAGGGCGCAACGACAGCCATGGGATTGGCTGGTACCAGGCCAAGATATCCGGATAGAGCTGCCGCAACCAGGCTTCCTGCTGCAGCCAATCGCGCGTTTTGCGCGAGGTAATCATGGTCCCCGCGCCAAGCGGGCCGAGGCTGCGGTCAGGAGCCGCCTGCCATAGAGTGCGCCGGGCGCGTTCGCGGAACCCCAGGCTGGCATACAGCCTCACCGCGCCTGGATTGTCGTCGCGGACGTGCAACCAGGTGGCCTGGGCGTGCCGCTGACGGGTGTGCTGCATGGCGCTCATGGTCAGGGCGCGGCCGATCCCTTTACGGCGATAATCAGGTCGGACAGCAACGTTGGCGATCAAATAAACCTTTTTCCCTCCACGCTTGAAAGGCACAAGGCTGACGTTCCCGACCACCTCATGGTTCTCCTCCCAAACGTAACCTGAGAGCGGCATCGAGACCGTATCCATGGCGTTCGCCGCCCAACGCATGAAATAGCTGTCATTTCCAGCTCTGCGCATTTGCTGGATGTAACGATAACCCTCGGGATCCAAAGTGCCCGCGAAACAGCTCTCGACCAGGTCCGCTACCAGCGGCAGGTCGGTCAGGATGTTGAGCGGGCGCAGTTGCGGGATCCTGGCGAGGATGGGCGTGGTAATAACAGACATGAGTTTTATTTATTCCACTCTACATAAGCTTCATAAACTTGCTTCTGGGTAGCCCAGGTAATGATGCCCTCGTCGCGATCATCGGTCCAGGTCCCCTCCATTTGGGTTATAGTGGTCAGGCAGAGAAACGTTTTGGCTGCTCCTGTGAACGAATCGGTGGCTACCGGCGTGGAGTCAACCCGCCTGGAATTTCTGGGTATTTTCCGGCACTGAACATACTCCGTCTCCACAGGGGCTGTAGGTCTCGCCAGGAGTAAGAGCCTCTGACATGCCATTGACCCCTAGGAGGTTGCACGCGGAGATAAAGAATATCAGGGGAATGAGAAAACACTTTTTCATGGCCAATTTTCTGGAATTCGTGTTAAACAAATACTAGGGTATCCCAATTATAGCCCTTCCTGACCGTGATTTCTCAGCCATTCGAGAGGTTAACAGTCATAAATGATCATGATGAATCCCTTAGGGCAAGAATCTTACATATCTCTAATCTTATACATCCATTTCACCTATAGGTATTTGTTATAATCACCCCAGGTTCTGTTGTTGTGAAAGGAATTCTGCCATGATGCGATTCGACCGCTTTACTGAACGCGCTCAGGAGGCCGCCCAGCGCGCCGCCGAGATCATCCAGCGTTACGGTCATAACCAGATTGATACCGAGCACATCCTGCTGGCTCTCATCGAGCAGCCCGGCGGGGTGATCCCCCAGATCCTGCAAAACCTGAATATCGATGCCAACCAACTCTCTGAGCGATTGGATCAAACCCTGCGTATGAGCCCGAAGGCCAACATCTTCGGCGGCGGGGCGGGCCAGATCTTCATCACCCCGCGCGTCAAGCGGATCATTGACCTGGCGAACGAAGAGGCCAACCGCTTGAAGGACGAGTATATATCGACCGAACACATCTTCCTGGCTATCTTGAGCGAGCGTAACACGCCTGCTGCCCGCATCCTCGAAGGCGTCGGTCTGACCCGTGATCGGATCTACGAGGCAATCCAGCAATTGCGCGGCGGACAGCGCGTAACCGACCCCCATTCTGAGGCGCGTTACCGCACTCTGGAGAAATACTCACGCGACCTGACTCAATTGGCGCGCGAAGGCAAACTCGACCCAGTCATCGGTCGCGATACCGAGATCCTGCGTCTCATCCAGATCCTCTCCCGGCGCACCAAGAACAACCCGGTGCTCATCGGCGAGGCGGGTGTCGGCAAGACAGCTATCGTGGAGGGGTTGGCACAGAAGATCGCTTCGAACGACGTGCCCGAGATCTTGACCGGAAAGCGCGTGGTCGCCCTCGACCTGGGCGCAATGATCGCGGGTTCGCGCTTCCGCGGCGAGTTCGAGGAGCGGCTGAAATCCGCCATCGAGGAAGTCCAACGCTCGTCAGGCGAGGTCATCCTGATGATTGACGAATTGCACACCGTGGTTGGCGCGGGCGCGGCGCAGGGCGCGATGGATGCTTCCAATATGCTCAAGCCGGCGCTCTCGCGCGGCGAGTTGCAGTGCATTGGCGCGACCACGCTGGACGAGTACCACAAATACATCGAGAAAGATGCAGCCCTCGAGCGCCGCTTCGCCCCCATCTACGTCGAAGAGCCGAGCGTGGACGATACGATCAAGATGCTTCAGGGGTTGCGCGACCGCTACGAGGCGCATCACAAGGTGCATTTCTCGGACGAGGCTCTGGTTGCTGCGGCCAGATTGGCGGACCGTTACGTCACCGACCGCCACCTGCCGGACAAGGCCATTGACCTGATGGACGAGTCGGCTGCCAAATTGCGCGTGGCACTCTACTCCCTGCCCGATGACCTAAAGGAGATGAAGAGCGAGATTGACCGCCTGCAGGCTGAGGAAGACTCCGCTTCCAATGCCCGCGATTATCAACGCGCCGCTGAGATCAAAGTCAACCGCCTACGCCTTGAGAGTGATTTCAAAGAAAAACGGGATAAGTGGGAGGCTGAACACAAGCTGGATGAGGTGGTGGACGTAAATGACATCGCTGAGGTCGTTCACCAGTGGACCGGCATCCCGGTCAATCAGATGATGGAGACCGAGTCGCAGAAACTGCTGCACATGGAGGAACGCCTGCACGAGCGCATCATCGGCCAGGATGAAGCCATCCATGCCATTTCCGATGCTATCCGCCGCGCCCGCTCCGGCTTGAAAGACCCCTCCCGCCCCATTGGTTCGTTTATCTTTATCGGCCCATCGGGTGTCGGCAAGACCGAGCTGGCCAAAGCGTTGGCCTGGTTCATGTTCGACGACGAGGATGCCCTGGTGCAGATTGACATGTCCGAGTACCGTGAGCAGCATACCGTCTCGCGCCTGTTCGGTGCGCCGCCCGGCTACATCGGCTACGAGGAAGGCGGTCAACTGACCGAAGCCGTCCGCCGCAGACCATACCGCATCATCCTCTTCGATGAGATCGAAAAAGCCCATCCCGAGGTCTGGAACGCCTTGCTGCAAATTCTGGACGCGGGCCGCATGACGGACGGCCAGGGCAATGTAGTGGACTTCCGCAACACGGTGCTCATCATGACCTCCAATCTGGGAACCGAATACGTTCGCAAGGGCGGCGCATTGGGCTTTTTGCAGAAGACCGATAACGACGAGGAGCGCGAAGCGCACGATAAGATCGAGAAGGCGCTCAAGAGCAACTTCCGGCCAGAGTTCCTCAACCGTATTGACGAGATCATCATGTTCTCGCCGCTGAGCCTCGATCAGATGGAAAAGATTGTTGACCTGCAAATGGGCGAGATCCAGGAGCGCCTGAACGAGTTCGGCGTCAAAGTCGAGCTGACCAACCCTGCCCGCAAATGGCTGGCCAAGATCGGCTACGACCCGGCCTTTGGCGCCCGTCCGCTGCGGCGCGCCCTGCAAAAATACATGGAAAGCCCGCTCTCGGTCAAGCTGCTCGGCGGGGAAATTCCCAGCGGCGCGACCGTGCTCGTCGAAGCCAAATCCAATGAAAGTGGCGTGGATTTCAAGACCAGGGCGGCAAAAAAATAGGGCTTCTACCGTTATTATGTGATTTTAGGAGGGGACGACTCGCCCGGAGCATAAAAGTACGATAGAAATGTGCCACACATTCTCAAGGTGCGGGCGCGTCTGTTTTTCATCCTTGACTTCCGCCGATGGGGAGGATAAAATAAAAATTGACTGACACATTCATGATTAATCGGTCAAATGGAGAGAAGAATGTTACTCACGCGAATTGGCAGGCGCGGCCAGATTGTGCTCCCCCGCGAAGTCCGCCGCCGCATCAAGGTAAATGAAGGCGATCAGATTGCCTTCATCCTCGACCATGAACAGGTTATCATCAAACCCATCACCCAGACCCTGCTCGACCTGCGCGGCAGCGTTCCTGTTTCCGGCAAGCAAGATTTCGACGCTATCCGCAAGCAGGTGATTGCCGAACGCGCCAAACGAGGCGGCAAGAATGGAGACTGAAATAGTTTTTGCAGATACCAATCTGTTCCTGCGCTACCTGACGGATGACGTGCCGGCTCAGGCGGACCTGGTAGAGTCGCTCTTGCACTGCGCCGCACAGGGACAAGTATCTCTTGGCACAACGGGGTTGGTTATCGCTGAAATCGTTTGGACGTTGGAAAGCTACTATCACATCGCGAAAAAGGATATTCAGGCGAAAGTGCTCGCCATTCTGAACACCGTCGGTCTGGACATAGCAGATTCAGATTTGATCTTGCAAGCCATTGGTTGGTATGTCGAGAAAAACGTGGACTTCATTGACGCCTATAACGCCTCCTGGATGCTTAAAAACGGCGTTTGCACAGTTTACACGTTTGATCAGAAACACTTCAGCCGGTTTGAGGGGATTGTTGCGGAAGCACCCTAACAAAAAGAGTCCGCTTCCATTGCCTGGCGGACTCTTTTTCGCACATTAGAAAAACTACTTCTTCTCTTGCATCTCTTCCAGCGCCTGCAAATCCCGCTTGAGATTGCGCCAGCGCAGGAACAGGCTAGTCAGGTAGATCGCCATCACGCTGAAGATAACGGTGTATCCAGCGATCATGTGCTCGATGGAAACCACAGGATTCAGGCCACTCATATCGCACCTCGTTTATTGTAATACCTTGAGTTTGAGTTGTTCGATCTTCTGTGCCAGTTCTCCGAGGCGAATGCGATGCCAGAGCAGAGTGGCAAAGATGACCGAGAAAGCGAACAGGCAAAAGAACATGGTATGCAGCATCGGGGGCGTCATGTTGAAACTGCCTTTGGCCGCCCCGGAAGCTGCGCCAATGATCACCGGATGAATCGTCCGGCTGACGATGCGGATGGAGAGAAAAGTGATCGGGACGCTCAACGCGCCGACCAACGTATAGACTGCCCCGAAACGGGCGCGCCGGTCGGGGTCCTCGATTCCTTGACGCAGCAGGAGGTAAGCGATATAGATCATCTCCAGGATAGAGGCTGTGGTCAGACGTGGATCCCAGGTCCACCAGGTGTTCCAGACCGGATGTGCCCAGATGGAGCCGGTGACAATAGTGATGAGAAAGAACACCAGGCTGATCTCGACCGCGGCCAGCTCGACGATGTCCCATTTCTGGTCGTGCGTGCGGAGGTAGCCGACCCCTGCCACGGCGGCGACCAGGAAGCCCAACATGCCGATCCAGGCATTGGCGATGTGAAAATAGAAAATCTTCTGCACGTAGTTCATGGTCTCTTCGAGCGGTGCGTAGAAGAAGACCATGGCAAGGGCGGCAATGAAAAGTGCGGCCGAAACGGCATTGAGGATTTTCAGAGCGAGAGGTTGAAGTTTCATAACACTCCTGTAAAACGATTTATTCTTCGACAACGTATTCGAATACCATGAACGCCGCAGCGATGAAGACTACGTCGTAGACGATCAATTGATTGATCCAGGGCGCGATCTCGGCATACCCAATACCCTGCAAAAGGCCGCTGCTAGCCTTGACCGCTGCGATCATGACCGGGACGACGACCGGGAAAAGCAGGATCGGCAGGAGCACGTCGCGCGTGCGAGTCTGCACCGCCATGCTGGCCAGTAGCGTCCCGACCGCCACATATCCGACCGAGCCAAGCAAGATGACGCCGATCAGGCCAGGGTTGAACAGGTTGGCGTTATACAGCACGCTGTAAACTGGCAAGACGATGGCTTCGACGATGAACATGAAAGCTAGGTTGCTGATGGCTTTGCCAAAGTAGATTGCGCTGCGATCCACGGGCGCCAGCAGGAGGCCATCCAGGCAGCCGCGGTCCTTTTCGACCGCCATTGAGCGGTTAAGGCCAAGCGTACCGGCGAAGGCGAAAGTCACCCACAACACACCGGCCGTAACGGTCGAGCGCGTCTTGACGTCCAATTCGAGGGCAAAATTGAAGATCAGGATGACGAGCAGGGCGAAAACGAGCATGGAAGAGAGTAGCTCACGCGAGCGCAGTTCGGCGGCCAAGTCTTTCCAAGTGATGGCGGCGACGGCGCGCAGGAAAGAAACGAGTGACGAGTGACGAGTGACGTGTAACTTCTCACTTTTCACTTTTTACTTCTCCTGCAATGCCTGACGGTAGAAAGCCAGGAGTCCATTTCTGCGAATATCTGACCGCCGCACGGAGGCCGCGACCACGCCGCGCGAGAGCACGTCGAAGCGGGAGGCCAGGTCTTCCACCCGCGCCAGGTCGTGAGAGGTCATAACGACGGTGCGGCCGCGCGCTGCCACGTCACGCAGGACCTTGTCGAGCATGTCGCAGGCGTCCTGGTCAAGACCGGTATGCGGCTCGTCAAAGAGAATCACCTCCGGGTCGTGAAGCACGGCGCGGCCGATGGCAAGGCGCTGCTGCATCCCACGCGAGAACGTCCGCACCAGGTCGCGGCGGCGGGCGGAAAGGCCGACCAGCTCCAGCACCTCGCCGATCCTTTGGTCGAGGTGCAGCACGTCGTACATCCGCCCGAAGAAGCGCAGGTTCTCCTCGGCAGTCAGGTCGCCGTAGAGCAGTGGCATGTGCGAAACCACGCCCAACCTCCGGCGGACAGCAGCCGCCTGAGCCGGCAGAGCATAGCCAGCGATACGAATCTCGCCCAGCGAGGGACGAGAGAGCGAGGCCAGAATGCGCAGAAAAGTGGTTTTGCCCGCCCCGTTGGGGCCAAGCAGCGCGACGAACTCACCCTCCTGTACCTGAAAATCCACGCCACGCAGGACGGCCTTCAAACCGAAACGTTTGACGAGTTTCTTGACGACAATCATGGGTCACACTGTCACGGTTTGCGCATTACGAGACCATAAAACGTGATGCGTAAAACGCAAGGATCACAGCAATTCCTTGAGCCTCGCCTTCAACTCCGCACGCCGCCTCTCGTAGGCTTCCTTCGCAATGCCGCCAGCCTTGAACTGGTCGTCCAATGCAATGATTGCGTCGGTCAGACTGTCAGGGTCGTCGCCGAGAGCGTCTTCCACCTTTTCCTCACCACCTTCG
>CAYZIQ010000001.1:57518-59102 GCA_964478375.1 uncultured Chloroflexus sp.
CCGGCTTTCACGTTTGCGGCTGTGTAGGTTTGATAATTGGTGCTTTGAATGGATTGGACGCCAGCATCGGTCAATTGGTCGCCGGTAATCCTGATACCCTCTGGGACAAGCAGAGTCACGGAGGCAGGCGCAAGGACGAAGGGCTGAACCACTTCGAGCTTCTTATCATACGGCAGCGTAAAGGAGGCTACAAGCCCATACTGGTCAGTGCTGGGCGGGATCGCAAAACCGCCTTCAGCCACCATAAAAGAGGCGCTGCCTTGGGCGATATCGAAACCGATATCCTGCGCGTTTTCAGGCAAAGCAATGAACGGGATGGATGTTCCATCCGTAGGCACCACAACCGCCTGCTGGCTGGAATTGGTCAAGATATAGATTTCATATACTTGAGCCGTATTGGCAATCGAGAAATCAGAAACAATATGCACCTGATCGAGCGACAGGACTGTCAGATCGTTCGTCGTTGCATAGATATTGAGCGGAGGTAGTGCCAGCGCGGCCGCTCCAGCCTCGACCGCGGCGAAATCGGACTCGAAGGATACGCCCTCATACGTGACCTCCGCCAGGAACAGACGGTTGGCAACCATATCAACGTTCTCAAAGCTGAACGAACCGTCCGCGCCCAGCGGGGCGGAGAGATTGACCACTTCCGAAAGGCTGCTGCTCGTATCCTGGCCGTGATCGAAGCCGCGCAAGGCGACTGTCAGGCCAGAGGGCAGATCGCCGCCCGTCCCATTGACAACCGTGCCGCTGACCGTCCCCACGACGGTCTCAGGGGCAGCCGAGGCTTCGGCGGCGACACCCGCCTCGGGGGTCGCGGCGGCAGGAGTCGTCTCAGCAGCGGCCCGAGTCGAGGTCGCGGTGGCAGGCATCGGCGTCGCCGTCGGCGCGGTCATGTCGAAGGTCAACGTGTGCAGGTAGGCGGTCAGCGCCCAGATGTCACTTTCGACCAGTTGTCCGCGAAAGGCCGGCATGGACGGGGACACGCCCTCGGCCACGGCGCGGTACAGGCTGATGCCAGTCATCTGCGACATGAATTCTTGATTGGTGAAATTGGCCTCGGGGTTGGCCTTTCCGTCCGGGCCGTGACAGGCGACGCACTTCTCGGCGAAGAGGCTCGCACCGCGCTGGAGCTCTCCGGGCGTGGCGCTCAAGGTGTAGACGTAGGCGAGCACGTCCCAGCGTTCCTGAGTGGACAGGCTGGTGAAGGCCGGCATGTAACGATCTGTACGGCCCTGCGAGACGATGGTGAACCAGGCAGACGGCGAGGACTGGCGGGCGATGTCGGCCAAGCCGATGGCTGTCACCGGCACAGGCAGACCCGCGGCTTGCGGACCGTTCCCAAGCCCATTCTCCCCGTGACATGCGGCGCACTTGGCCTCGTAAATTCTCTGTCCGCGCGCCGGGTTAGGCGGGGTGAAAGGGTAGGATGGGCCGAGGGTCGGCGCGGCCGTCGGCGGGACGTAATTGGGTGGCGGGGTGACATCCTCGGCCAGGGAGAAGCTGCAAGCCGACAGAATAATACCCACGAAAAGCATGATTGCGGTAAAGCGAACTTTCATTATTTTCCTTCGTGATACGTTG
>CAYZIQ010000002.1:0-1496 GCA_964478375.1 uncultured Chloroflexus sp.
GGGGGGGTCGGGGTAGGGGTGAGGCTGGGAGTGTTGGTAGGGCTGGGTGTGGCAGTCGTGCCGGGTGGTACGGTCAGGCCGGAAGACGGCAGGTTGCATCCAGCCAGTGAGATGAGCAGCCATAGCCAAAGCAGCATGGTTTTAGATTTCATGGCGATGGTTATAATGGCGAAACAGAGCCATGTCAATGCTTGCCAATCCAAGCCTCCCGTGCTAAACTACGCTCGCAAGCGACGACGCTCTCTTGTGAGAGCGTCGTTTCCTGCCCGATGATGCGTACACTCGAATGGGATTACGTCACGAACGAACTCAAGATGATTGACCAGCGCCGCCTGCCGGGCGAACTGGTCATCCTCTCGCTGCGCACTTGCCAGGAAGTTGTCGAGGCGATTCGGAACATGACAATACGCGGCGCGCCAGCCATCGGCGCGGCGGCAGCCTTTGGACTGGCGCTGGCGGCGCGCGAATCCGGATCCCGTGAAGCTGCCGGCCTCCTTTCGGACCTGGAAACTGCTGCCAAAAACCTGTGCGCTTCCCGTCCGACGGCGGTGAATCTGGCGTGGGCGGTGGGGAGAGTATTACGCGTGGTTGGACCTAACCCCCCACTCCCCCCTTCCCTTGAAGGGAAGGGGGGTTGGGAGGATAGGTCTGTTGACGAATTGCGCGCGGCCGTGCTTGCCGAGGCGCAGAAGATGGCCGACGAGGATGTGGCCGTCAACAAGCGCATGGGCGAACACGGCGTGGCGCTGATTGATGACGGCGACACGATTATCCATCACTGCAACACCGGCGCGCTGGCGACGGTAGATTGGGGTACGGCGCTGGGCATCATCCGCATGGCGCACGAGCAGGGCAAGCGAGTCCACGTGCTGGTGGATGAAACCCGTCCGCGTCTGCAAGGGGCGCGGCTGACGGCCTGGGAGTTGGGGCAGTACGGCATCCCGTACGAGATCATCTCCGACAATATGGCCGGGCACTTCCTGCGCACGGGTCAGGCGCAAAAGGTACTCTTCGGCGCGGACCGCGTGGCGGCCAATGGCGATGTAGCCAACAAAATCGGCACATACATGCTTGCCTTGGCAGCGCACGATAACGGTGTGCCGGCTTATTCGGTGGTGCCGACTTCTTCGATTGACCTTTCCCTGGCGCATGGCGGGTTGATTCCCATCGAGGAGCGCCCCCCGGATGAAGTTTTGGAGATACAATTCGAGAGCGAGCGGGTAGCCCCAGAAGGGGCGAAGGCGCGCAATCCGGCTTTCGATGTGACGCCGAATCGCTTGATCACTGCGATTGTCACCGAGAATGGGATTGTGTATCCGCCGTTCGAGGTGAATCTACCAAAGGTTGTCAAGGTGTAGTAACGACTTTAGTCGTTACATCAAAAGCGACTGAAGTCGCTACTACAAATGTCTGGAAATTAAACATGGATATTCTCCTCACCGGCTCAGTCGCCTACGACTATCTGATGACCTTCCCCGGCCTGTTCAACGAGCAGA
>CAYZIQ010000002.1:1596-3862 GCA_964478375.1 uncultured Chloroflexus sp.
GGCTCAGTCGCCTACGACTATCTGATGACCTTCCCCGGCCTGTTCAACGAGCAGATCCTGCCCGAGCGGCTGGAGAAGATCAGCCTGTCCTTCCTGGTCGATTCCATGTCACGCCAACGTGGCGGCGTGGCCCCGAACATCGCCTACACGATGGCGCTGCTCGGCGGTCGTCCGCGCGTGATGGCGACAGTCGGTGAAGATTTCGAGGAATACCGTGCCTGGCTGGATAAGACCGGCGTAGACACCTCCCTGATGGAGGTGGTGCAGGGCCTGTTCACCGCCTCGTTCTTTGCCACCACCGACCGGTCGAACGCGCAGATCGCCTCGTTCTATCCTGGGGCGATGGGAGTCGCGGCGCAGCAGAGCCTGACTGGGGTCCGGCCCCGCCCTGACCTGGTGGTTGTCTCCCCGAATTCGCCGGAGGCGATGATGAAGTTTCCGGAGGAGTGCCGCCAACTCGACATCCCATACCTGTATGATCCGAGCCAGCAGGTGCTGCGGTTGACCGGCGAGGAACTGGCGCGGGATATGGAATGCGCGCACTTCCTGTTCGTCAACGATTACGAGTTCGGGCTGATCTCCAAGAAGACCGGCCTCGAGCTGGCTGCCATGCTCGAACATGTGGACGTGCTGGTCGTCACGCGCGGCGCGGACGGTTCGTCCGTCTACACTGGCGGAATGGAGTACAATGTGCCGGTCGTCATGCCGGAGCGTATCGCTGACCCAACCGGCGTGGGGGATGCCTACCGTGGCGGCTTCCTGATCGGTTACGCCCACGGCTGGAGCTGGGAACTGTGTGCACAGATGGGCGCGCTGGCTGCCACCTATTGCCTGGAGCAAAAAGGGCCGCAGAATCATGCATATACTCGCGCGGAGTTCGTGACGCGCTTTCGGAAGCATTTCGATGATCAGGGCAAGTTGGATGAGTTATTGAAGAATAGAGAGTAGAGAACAGGGCACTACTCTCTGTTTTCTACTCTCTATTCTCTCTTGACGAAACCGATCAACACAGGAGTTTAGGTATGAGCAACTTCGACATCAAAGACATCAACCTCGCCGAAGGCGGGCGGCGACGGATCGAATGGGCCGAGCGTGAGATGCCGGTTTTGCGCTACATCCGCGAGCGTTTCCAGAAGGAAAAGCCGCTGAAGGGCGTGCGTCTTTCAGCCTGCCTGCATGTCACCACCGAGACCGCCAACCTGGCACGTACTCTGGTGGCTGGCGGCGCAGACCTGGTGCTGACCGCATCCAATCCGCTTTCCACCCAGGATGATGTGGCCGCCGCGCTGGTCAATCAGTTCGAGGTGCCGGTTTTTGCCATCAAAGGTGAAAATAATGTCACTTACTATAAGCACATCGGCGCGGCCCTCGACCACAAGCCGCACATGACCATGGACGACGGCGCGGACTTGGTCTCGACTATCCACAAGGAGCGGCGCGAGCTGCTGCCCGAAATCATCGGCGGCACCGAAGAGACCACCACCGGCGTCATCCGCCTGCGCGCCATGGCTGCGGATGGGATGCTGAATTTCCCGGTCATCGCGGTCAACGACGCCATGACCAAGCACTTCTTCGACAACCGCTACGGCACAGGCCAGTCCACCGTGGACGGCATCATCCGGGCGACGAACGTGCTGCTCGCTGGTAAGAACTTCGTCATCTCCGGCTATGGCTGGTGCGGACGCGGCCTGGCCTCGCGGGCACGCGGCATGGGTGCGCTGGTCATCGTCACCGAGGTGGATCCGCTCAAGGCGCTTGAAGCGGTCATGGATGGCTACCAGGTCATGCCGATGGCAGAGGCAGCCAGGATCGGCGATTTCTTCTGTACCCTGACCGGCGACATCAATGTGGTGGACCGGCAGCACTTCGAGGCAATGAAGGATAACGCCATCGTTGCGAACTCCGGGCATTTCAACGTCGAGATCAACATTCCGGCGCTGAAGGAACTCTCGAAGGGCGAGCCGAAGCTGGTGCGCCCGTTCGTCGAGCAGTACGAGCTGAAAGATGGTCGCCGCATCAACCTGCTTGGCGAGGGCCGCCTGATCAACCTTGCGGCCGCCGAAGGCCACCCAGCCTCGGTCATGGACATGTCCTTTGCCAACCAGGCGCTGGCTGCCGAGTACATGGTCAAGAACGCTGATAAGTTGGAGAAGAAAGTCTATTCGGTGCCGGCCGAGATTGACGCTGAGATCGCCCGCATCAAACTGGCGGCCATGGGCATCAAGATTGACACGCTGACCGAGGTGCAAGTCAAGTATTTGAATTC
>CAYZIQ010000002.1:3962-18931 GCA_964478375.1 uncultured Chloroflexus sp.
GGGGGGCAGGGGTGGAGGCGAAAGATAAA
The DNA here is from genome assembly GCA_964478375.1 of uncultured Chloroflexus sp. Lineage (GTDB taxonomy): Bacteria > Chloroflexota > Anaerolineae > Anaerolineales > Villigracilaceae > CG2-30-58-95. The sequence continues at coordinate 3,992 of CAYZIQ010000002.1, forward strand.
ATTATGATCACCGAACGAACCGACCTCCGCAACATCGCCATCATCGCCCATGTGGATCACGGCAAGACCACCCTCGTGGACGGCCTCCTGCGCCAGTCGCACACCTTCCGCGATAACCAGCAGGTGGCCGAGCGGGTCATGGATTCCTACGATCTGGAGCGCGAGCGCGGCATCACCATCCTAGCAAAGAACACGGCCATTTCCATCCCGGACCCGAAAACAGGGCAAACTGTTAAGATCAACATCGTGGACACCCCCGGCCACGCCGATTTCGGCGGCGAGGTGGAGCGCGTCATGAACATGGTGGATGGTGTGCTGCTGCTAGTGGACGCCGCTGAGGGCCCGATGCCGCAGACCCGCTTCGTGCTCAAGAAAGCCCTCGAGATGGGGCATCGCGCTGTGGTGGTGGTCAACAAGGTGGATCGTAAGGACGCCGAGCCGGTAGACACGCTCAACCGCACCTTCGACCTATTCATCGAATTGGGCGCGAGCGACGAACAGGCTGAATTCCCCGTCGTGTACGCCAACGCGGTCACTGCCCAGGCCGGGCTGACCCCTGCCCTCGGGCCGGACCTCCAACCGCTGTTCCAGGCCATCCTGCGCCACATCCCTGCCCCCAAAGTGGACGCGGACGCGCCGCTGCAAATGCTCGTCACCACACTGGGCTACGATGACTATCGCGGTGTGACCGCGGTGGGCCGCATCTTCGCGGGCAGAATCAAGGTTGGGCAGCCGTTGGCGCGCCTGACCCTCGATGGGCAAAACCTGCCTGAGCGTGCCCGCTACCTGTACATTCACCGTGGGCTGGAACGCGTCGAAGTGGACGAGGCCAGCGCGGGCGAGATTATTGCCCTGGCCGGGCTGGAGGGAATTGCCATCGGCGAGACCCTGGCCGACCCGGAGCATCCGCTCGCCTTGCCGACCATCCGCGTTGAAGAGCCGACCGTGCGCATGACCTTCGGCGTCAACACCTCGCCGTTCTCTGGCAAGGAAGGCCGCTGGAGCACCTCGCGCAAGCTGCGCGAGCGTTTGTTCGACGAACTGCGAACCAACGTCTCTCTGCGTGTACAGGAGACCGAGAGCGCGGATACCTTTCTCGTTTCCGGGCGCGGCGAGCTGCACCTGGCTATCTTGATGGAAAACATGCGGCGCGAAGGCTATGAGTTCCAGGTCTCGCGGCCGGAGGTAATCCTGCGCCAGAGCGAGGGCGGGACGCTACTCGAACCGTATGAGGAAGTCCACATCGAGACCAGCCCCGAGACAGTGGGCGTGGTGGTGGAAATGCTCGGGGCGAGACGCGGCCAGATGCTGGATATGCAGGATACGGGTCAAGGTGGTGTCCGTTTGGTCTATCTCGCGCCGACGCGCGGCCTGCTCGGTTTCCGTTACCAGTTCCTGACCGCCACGCGCGGCATGGGTGTCATGCACACCATCTTCCATGACTACGGCGAAATGGCCGGGCCGATGTCCACGCGCACGAGCGGCTCGCTGGTGGCCTGGGAGTTGGGTGTGACCACTTCTTACGGCTTGAAGAGCGCTGAGGAGCGCGGCATGTTATTCTACGGGCCGGGCGTGGAGGTGTATGAAGGCATGGTGGTGGGTGAGAACAGCCGTCCGGGCGACATTCCAATCAACGTCTGTCGCAAGAAACACCTGACCAACGTGCGCTCGTCGCGCGGCGAGATGGAGATCCGCCTGACGCCGCCGCGCACGATGAGTTTGGACGAGGCGCTGGAATATCTGGCCGACGACGAGCTGCTCGAAGTGACCCCGCGCAATTATCGCATCCGCAAGCGCATCCTAAACACCGACGAGCGCGGCAAGCAGAGCAAAAAGGCCCGCCTCATTGTCAATCAAGACGGTGCAGTTGCCGCGCAGGCCAATGTCGCAGCCGAACTTGGATTTTAAAAAGCCCGGGCGTAAAAGGCGTAAAAAAGCCAAGCCTTGCTCTCCCCGATTCTGTGTGCTACACTATGCTTTCATAGAGGTTGTGGCAGGAATGCGGATCATTACTCCATGTGGGATGAATTCCAGCAATCCATTTGACGCCCGATACTGGCACACATGACTCATTCAAAACGCTGGCAAATTGCTCCACCGCTCACGCCTCAGGCGGCCGAATCTCTGGCTGCCTTTTCACCCATCCTGAGCCAAATCTTGTTCAACCGCGGCTATGCCACTGACGCGGCAGCGCGCGCCTACCTGCGCGGCAGGCCGAATTTCGACACGTCTCCTTGGCAGTTGACTGGCATCGAGGCCTCAGTAGCGCGCATCCGTTATGCTCTCGACCACGCCGAGCCGATTGCCATCTATGGTGACTATGACGTGGACGGCGTCACTGCCACTGCCTTACTCGCCCAGGCTCTGCATACCTTGGGTGCGGATGTGCGCGGCTACATTCCCAATCGCTTCGACGAAGGCTATGGGCTGAATCCCGAAGCATTGGACAATCTCAAAGAGCAGGGCATCAAGCTGGTCATCACCGTGGACTGTGGCATCCGTTCCCCAGACGAGGCGTCGCATGCCCGGACTCTCGGCTTGGATCTCATTATCTCCGACCATCACCACCCCGCGCAGGGCGAACTTCCCCCTGCGTTTGCCATAATCAACCCGAAGCAACCAAGTGATGCTTATCCGGATAAGGATTTGGCGGGAGTGGGGGTTGCTTATAAGCTAGTGCAGGCGTTGTTGGAAAAGTGCATCGAGAAGCAAGAAATTAGTGACTCGTTACCCGCTACGCTTGACTCATTACTCGACCTGGTAGCCCTCGGCACCGTCGCCGACTTGGCTCCATTGACGGGCGAGAACCGCGTCCTCGTTCGCCGGGGCCTCCAGGTGCTTCGCGCCACCCAGCGGCAGGGACTTTTTGCCCTGGCCAACGTCGCCGAGCTCAGCCTGCCGCGCACCACAGCAACGCATATCGGCTTTGTACTTGGCCCGCGCCTGAACGCCGCCGGCCGGCTGGACTCGGCGCTGGCTGCGTTCGAATTGTTGACTACAACGGATATCCTGCGCGCTGGCCAGCTGGCTCAGCAGTTGGATATTCAAAACCGGGAACGCCAGGCGTTGACGCGCGCGATTCAGGAACAAGCTGAAAAGATCGCCCTGGCCGAAGACCAGGACGCCTTGCTGCTTTTTGCAGTGCATCCTGATTTCAATCCTGGCGTCGTCGGGTTGGCTGCCTCACGTTTGGTGGACCAGTATTATCGTCCGGCCATTGTCGGTCAAAAAGGAGAGGAATTCACGCGTTGTTCGTGTCGTTCCATACCTGAATTTCATATCACGGATGCGTTGGATCAATGTGCCGACCTGCTCGTTCGGCACGGTGGGCACAAAGCCGCAGCCGGGTTCACGGTGAGGACTGAAAAATTACCTATTTTGTTTGCACGTCTGAAACAGATTGTTTCAGCGCAGCTCGGCAGCCAGGACTTGCGCCGGACGTTCAATGCCGACATCGAGGTGCAGCTTTCGGAGTTGAAGCCGGAGTTGTCGAAACATCTGGATTACCTTCAACCCACCGGCTATGGTAATCCTGAAGCGGTTTTTGTCTCGCGGAATGTCAGGGTGAGCAGCTCGAGAACCGTCGGGCTAGATGGGAAACATCTAAAATTGACAGTCACGGATGGAAAAGTCACCTTTGACGCGATTGGCTTTCGCCTCGGCCATCTTCTGGCCGAGCTGCCTTCGCACATAGATGTGATGTATACGTTTGACGTCAACGAGTACAATGGGCGATCAATATTCCAGTTGAACTTGAAGGATGTAAAGCCAGCAGGCGCACCAGACTCGTAGAGTCAGCTTCCCCGGCCTAGCCCTGCCACCTGTGCCTGCCTGTCCTGCCGTCCCCCGCACCTGCGGTTCGGGGCAGGTGTCGCACCGGCGTGCCGCCGTTGTTCGCGGCACGAACGGTGGCGGCCAGGCCAGGGCGTCAGGTGCACTTGCAGCCTACGCAAGTACAGGCAGGCAGGGCAGGCAGTCGCTTAGAACGGCTGAAGCCGTTACTACGTCGAACTAATCCACGAACCTGTACTTGACCAAGGCCCACACTGCCTCGAAGGCGTCTTTTAGCTTGATCTTTTTCCCCTCGGCGTAATCGCGCGGGTTGAATGTGATTGGCACCTCGAATATCCGCACGTGGCGTTTGAGTATTTTGGCGGTAAATTCCGGTTCGAAATCGAAGCGGCTGGCTCGCAGCGTGATGCCCTCTAGAACCTCGCGGCGAAAGACTTTGTAGCCAGTTTCCATATCGCTGAGGATGGTATCGTACAGGAGGTTGGTCGTAAGCGTCAGGAGCTGATTGGCAATCATGTGCCAGAACATGGTTACACGGCGCGGGCCACCCAGAAAACGCGAACCATAAACGACATCGGCAATGCCTTCCTTGATGGGCTTGAGCAGGCTCGGATAATCGTGCGGGTCGTATTCCAGATCAGCATCCTGGATGAGCAGCACGTCGCCGCGGGCGTTGGATATACCGGTGCGGACTGCGCTGCCTTTCCCCTGGTTCTGCTCATGGAGGCAGACGCGGACGCCGCGGCGGCCGTCGAGTTCGGCGAGCAGGTCCCGGGTCCCGTCCGTAGAGCCATCGTCCACGATAAGGATCTCGTATGCCAGTCTCGTCTTTTGCACGCGCCGGATGATTTCGCGGATGCTCCCGACTTCGTTGAAAACGGGAATGATAACGGACAATTTCATAGCGGGGATTATAAACGAAAAGTAGTGTGACTCAAGTGCAGCGTGCTATAATTCGAGCATAGATTTGGAGGATTGTTATGACCGCTGTCCCGCAAAAAGCGATACCCGCCTCGCAGGGTTTGCCATTTCTTCCGCCACCTATTTCCCGTTTGGAGGATACCGGCCTTTCTCCGCTCTGGTTACAAGACCTGGCGCTGAAGATCCTTTACTTCCAAGGGTATCTCACAGGTTTTCGAATTGCCGAAGAGTTGGCTTTACCCTTTGCAGGGGTGGCGGATCAAATCCTGGAAGTTTTGAAGCGTGAAAAGTCAATCGAGGTGAAATCCTCGCAGATGGGATTAGGCGAGGGCTCTTACCAGTATGCCATTACCGGCGGAGGAATTGTACGGGCACGTGAGGCGTTGGAGCGCAGCCAGTACGCCGGGCCTGCGCCGGTGCCGGTTGATGTTTATAGCGAGGCGATCCGACGCCAGGCACGTGGCAGGATGGTGGTCACCAGCCGGGCGATGCGGCAGATTCTCGCCCAATTGGTCTTGTCTGAGACTACCTTCCAGCGGCTGGGACCGGCCTTGAATTCGGGCAATTCGATCTTCCTGTACGGCCCTCCCGGCAATGGAAAAACCAGCGTGGCGAAGGCCTTTGGGAATCTCGTCTTGAGCCAAAGCATGTACATTCCGTTTGCGCTATACGTGGATGGGCAGGTGGTGAAGCTATATGACTCGGTCAATCACCAGCGTGCCCCGGATGAGGACGCTATCCCTTCGGGATCAGGATCGCTCCGTTCGGCTACTCGCCGGGACCCGCGCTGGATCAAGATCTGCAGGCCCTTCGTAATCGTCGGCGGAGAACTCACGATGGAGGGCCTGGACCTAGTCTTCGACGACGTGAACAAGTATTATGAGGCGCCCTTCCAGGTCAAGGCGAACGGCGGCATCCTGTTGATTGACGACTTTGGCCGCCAACAGGTGCGCCCGCGCGATCTGCTCAACCGCTGGATCGTTCCGTTGGAAAACCGGGTTGATTATCTTACTTTACACACCGGCCGGAAGATTGAAGTCCCGTTCGATGTATTGGTGGTATTCTCGACGAATCTTCCGCCGCGCGACCTTGTGGATGAGGCTTTTCTGCGACGCTTGCGCCATAAAATCGAGATAGGCAACCCTTCCTATGAGGAGTACCGAGAGATTTTCCGGCGCGAGGCGGCGCAAAAGGGCGTACAGTATGAGGATCAGGGCTTGGCCTATCTGCTCCAGGAATGGTATATCAAGCGCGGACGCAAGCTGCGTGCCTCGCATCCGCGCGACTTGTGCGATCAGATCCTGGATATCGCCCGCTATCTTTCCATCGAGCCGGTCATGAGTCCCGATTTGATTGACCGGGCAGCGCAGTCATATTTTGTAGAATTTTGATACCTCGTAAAGGAAACTCACGGATCATGTATCGCGCTTGGTAGCGTCGTGCAGCATGATCCGTGGAACATAGAATGGATCTTTGGTCTGAATTCTCTTCGCCCATTATCTTCGCCCATCGTGGCTCTTCAGCCTATGCGCCTGAAAATACGTTGGCCGCCTTTGAGTTGGCGGTCCAGCAAGGTGCACAGGCAATCGAATTCGATGCCAAGTTGAGTGCAGATGGACATGTAATCGCCATTCACGACCAACGCGTGGATCGGACGACGGATGGCAGCGGAAAAGTTGCAGAAATGCCTTTGTCGGCCATGCGTGAATTAGATGCGGGCAGTTCCTTTTCGGATAAGTTTCGAGGCGAGCGGATACCGACTTTGGATGAGATTTTCGAAGCGGTTGGGAAGCGCGTCTTGATCAATGTGGAGTTGACCAATTATGCTACCCCGTTTGATGCCCTCGTTCCAAAAGTCGTGGAACTGGTCAAGCGGCACGCGTTGGAAAAACGTGTTCTCTTCTCGTCGTTTCTCCCCCATAACCTACAACGCGCTCGGCGGCTTTTACCCGAGGCGCCGCGCGGACTTTTGACCTGGGCAGGATGGACAGGAGTCTGTTCACGCACCATTGGTTGGTTAGGCCCATACCAAGCGCTGCATCCATTTTTCACGAGCGTAACCGGGAAACTGGTACAGCGTTTCCACGCGGTTGGGCAACGTGTCCATGCTTGGACGGTGAACGACGAGGCAGAAATGCGCCGACTGCTTGCGCTTGGCGTGGATGGAATCTTCAGCGATGATCCTCTTTTAGGCCTTCATGCCCTGGACGCAGTGTCTACATGAGAGTGGAACGGCTCTTATCGGTATGTTTGCTGGCAACATTGGTGCTTGCAGTGGTCGCACCAATTTCGGCTGGAGCGGCGGGCTCCAGCCAAGCTGACCTGCCGCTCGAGCGTGCCCGCGCACTTTTGGATAAGCTGACAGCCGAGGAAAAAGTCGGCCAGCTATTCCTGGTCACCTTTAAGGGGACTGCTGTCGATGACCAATCCCAAATATTCGACTTGATCGTCCATCATCACATTGGGGGCGTGGTGCTGCTTGCCTCGAACGATAACTTCGTGGCAGCCCCTGATACGATCAGCGAGGCCTACCGCTTGATTTCGCAGTTGCAGGCCATAGAGTTACAGGCATCACAAGAGCCATCTGTCAGCACGGCTACTGGTGACCAACTGAACAATGCCTATATTCCGCTGTTTATCACTACCTCTCAGGAGGGGGACGGTTACCCCAACGACCAGATATTACATGGATTGACCCCCTTGCCCGATCTGATGTCCATCGGCGCTACGTGGCAGACCTCCCTGGCCGAGGAGGTGGGCGCCGTTGCAGGCCAGGAACTCTCCGCGCTTGGATTCAACCTCTACTTCGGCCCTTCTCTGGATGTGCTGGAGTCGCCAGCGGCATTGACAGGAGGAGGCCTGGGCGCACGTGTCTTTGGCGGCGACCCTTATTGGGTCGGCGAAATGGGCAAGGCGTATATCACCGGTTTGCACGCCGGCAGCAACGGCCGGCTGCTGGTCGTTGCCAAACATTTCCCCGGGCGCGGCAGTTCAGATCGGCCCACCAACCAGGAAGTGGCTACGATTCGCAAGTCGCTCGAACAGTTGAAGCAGATCGAATTGGCTCCATTCTTTGCCGTGACCGGCAACGCTCCGGATCCGCAAAGCACCGCGGATGGCTTGTTGGTTTCGCACATCCGTTACCAGGGTTTCCAAGGCAATATCCGCGCTACCACGCGCCCAGTCAGTCTCGATTCGCAGGCGCTTTCGCAGATCCTTTCGCTCCCCGCGTTCACCACGTGGCGCGAAAACGAGGGGCTGATGGTCAGTGACGATCTAGGCAGCCAGGCCGTCCGGCGATTCTACGATCCGGGCGGGCAATCCTTCTCGGCGAGGCTGGTGGCGCGCGATGCTCTTCTGGCCGGGAACGATTTGCTGCATTTGGGGAACATTGTTTCCAGTGATGCCCAGGATAATTATTCGACCATACTAAAAATCCTGGAATTCTTTACTCAGAAATATCGCGAGGATGCGGCCTTCGCCCAGCGGGTAGACGACGCCGTAATGCGCATCCTGGTGGCGAAGTATCGGGTTTACAGCACTTTCGAGCCTGCCATCGTCACCCCTCCGGCAGAGGGATTGGATGCCCTGGCTGCCTCCCAGGCAGTTGCATTCGAGGTGGCTCGCCAATCGGCGACGTTGATCAGCCCGGATTTGAAGGATTTGGATACCGTGCTGCCTGCACCGCCGAGCATGCAGGATTACATCGTATTCTTAACCGATACTCGTCCAGGTCAGCAATGTAGCACCTGTCCTGCCGAACCGATGTTGGCGGGCGATGCCCTTCAAAACGTAATCTTGCGCCTGTATGGCCCGCAGGTGGGCGGGCAGGTCATCGGTTCACATTTAAACTCGTATACCTTCGATGACATGGCGTCCGTATTGGAGGGAGGGAACGGCAACGCCACACTCGTAAGCAAATTACGTGTGGCAGATTGGGTCGTTATCAGCATGCTAGACGCCGATCCTGCCCAATCGCAGGCCGTCACTTTACGCCGTTTCCTTTCGGAGCGACAAGACTTGTTACGAAACAAGCGCGTCGTTGTATTTGCATTTAATGCCCCCTATTACTTGGACGCAACGGATATTTCAAAAGTGACAGCCTATTACGGCCTATACAGTAAATCGGCTCCGTTCGTAGAGGTAGCGGCCCGCATCTTGCTCCAGGAGCTTACGCCGGCCGGATCGCTGCCGGTTTCGGTGCCTGGCATCGGTTACGACTTGCTCTCTGCCACCGCCCCAGACCCGGAACAGGTGATCCAGCTCTACCTGGACCTGCCGCCTGAGCCAACCCCTACGGCAGCTTCCACTGGTACGCCTGAGCCGACAGTCACACCCTCTTTCCGCGTCGGCGATACGGTTACGGTGCGGACGGGAGTCATTCTGGATCATAACCAACATTCGGTTCCAGATAACACTGGCGTGCGTTTCTCTTCGATCCAAAGCGGCGAGGGTGGCGTAATCCAGCAGGTGGATGCAACGACGGTAGCCGGTGTGGCGCGAGCCTCGTTCAGTATTGATCGGGCTGGCCTGCTTGAGATTCACGCCACAACCGCAAGTGATCCGGCCGCAACTTCCGTCGTGCTACAACTGGGTATTACCAGCGAGGGCATCGTCGTGACGATCGTCGCGCCGACCTCCACAACTGAGCCAGTTATGTCCACGCCGACGATGACGCCAACGCCTGAAGAAGCAAGCCTATCCCCAATCTCCGAGGGTTATCCCGGCTTTGGCGGATGGGTCGCGATGGTCATGTTTCTGGGAGGGCTGGCTTATTTAGCTCTTTGGTTGGGCGGCAGATTTTTCTCGACTCGTTGGGGGCTGCGCTGGGCGTTCTGTGCCATCCTGGGCGGCTTGCTGGCGTACAACTACCTCGCTCTCGGTTTGCCCGGAAGCGCCGCCTGGATTAAAGCCTCTGGTTTGGCAGGGATATTGGGGGTTGTGATCTTGGGAGCCGCGCTTGGTTTTGGGGGCGGCTGGCTGTGGACGAGGGTGGTCAACTCCCGAACTGCGGGGGTCAACGCGCCAGCGAAGCGATCAGGCTGACGAGCAGCAGCCCGGCCGAAATCCAGAAAAGGATCCGCTCGGGCGATTTGGCGATCAGGCGCAGGAGGGTATCGTAGGGTTGAGTCGTGCTTTGAGGGCGCGTCGGTATCTCTCGATTCCCAATCAAAAAGTCGCGGAACATTTCCACCGAAGTCGGACGGTCATCGGGGTGGAGCTCCATCGCCCACAGGATGGCGCGCTCGGTGCGCTGGCTGATTGCCGCGTTGATCGTGCGTGGACTGGTCAGGTTATCGGGATGGAGGAAGCGTTGGCGGGCGTCGGCAGGCGGCTGGTTGGTCAGCAAATGATACAGGGTGGCGCCGAAAGCGTAGATGTCGCTACGCACGTCGGTATGCAGGCCGTCGCCGCCATACTGTTCCAGCGGTGTGTACAGGGCAGTGCCGCGCCCCTGAATGACGGTGACAGTCATCTCGTCGGGGGCAAGGGCCTTGACTAGGCCGAAATCCACCAGCTTGAGCAAACCTTCGGGCGTGATCTTCAAATTGGAAGGCTTGATATCGCGGTGTACCAGCGGGGGGTCTTGTTTGTGTAGGTAAGCCAGGGCGTCAGCCAGTTGGTTGGCCCAACCAAGAACCGACTCTTCCGACAGAAAGGTATTCTGCTGACGGGCTTCCATCATCCGTGCGCGCAGATCCTTGCCAGGCACATAATCCATAACCAGGTAATCGCGCGCCTCAATCGAAAAGTAATCCGAAACTTTGGGCAAGTTGGGGTGATCCAGGCGCGCCAAGAAAGTGGCTTCGCGCAAAAATTGCTGGCGCGCCTCTTTCATGATCTTTGCGGGTACCGTGCGGTCGTGCTCGACTTCCTTGAGCGCACAACGGCGACCTTCAAGACGCAGATCGTCAGCCAGGTAAATGCTGCCCATGCCTCCCTGACCAATGCGCTCACGGATGCGATAACGCCCGCGTAGTACCTCGCCAGTGTTTAATGGAACAGGCATACCGGCTCCAGAAGTCAAACTTGCGGTGAAATAGCGAAATGTGCTGGCGGCGTTGTTTCGGCGTGGGCGTGCCACCGTTGCACGATTTGCAATTTCTCTGCTATATTATAAGGTATCTTCTCAACAAAAAGAGGAATGTGCGAGCGGCTTCGCGCTCTTCGGGTATGCTTCGCGACCGTCCGCACACCCCCCATCCCTCGACCTTTGAGATGATGCACTATAAGCGCCTTTTAGCTTCCTGTTGTATAATGGTTTACAGTAAAAGGATCATGGCAGGTAATTTGGAAGAATACCCACTTCTCATAGGACAGACCGGCGTGCTCAAAGGGCAACGGTGGATTCTGAACAGGCCGCTGATGATAGGGCGTGAAGCGACCTGCGATGTAGTCATTCCCGACCGCCAGGTCTCACGTTTCCATGCCCGCCTCACGCCAACGCCTGAGGGTGTGATCCTGGAGGACATGGGCAGCAAGAATGGCACCCATTGTAATGGCAGTCCAATCTCAAGCCCAGTTACCTTGCAGGATGGCGACAATGTGCAAATCGCGCTTGCCGGACAATTCATCTACCTGACCTCGGACGCGACCATGCCGCTGGTCGAATCGGCTGAGCAGCCCGGGCGGTTGCGCCTTGACTTGCGATCCCGGCGGGTGTGGATCAACCAGCATCAGGTGGATCCGCCGCTTTCGGCGTTGCAATTCCAGGTCTTGCGCGTATTGTACGAGAATCAGGGACAGGTGGTGGATCGGCAAGGATTGATCGCGGCAGCTTGGGGCGACGAACAGGCAATTGGGGTTTCGGACCAGGCGCTGGATGCGCTCATCCGTCGTTTGCGGGATAGATTGGCCGCCATTGACCCGGATCATCCTTTCATTATCACCGTACGTGGGCATGGGCTGAGGCTGGATAATCCGCCCAACAGTTGAGGCCACAATCTGCCGGCAAGAAAAGACGCCCCGACAGGCGTCTTGTTGTTTGTTAGCTCATGCTCTTCTTCATCGAGAATTTGAGAACGGCGCGATAGATCTTATTTAGTTTCTCGACTACCTGCGCTTCCTCACCTTTGACATTCTTGTCCACTCGCTCCTCGCTCTGCGCCAGGACATTTCCCACGAAACTGCTGAACTCTGGAGTGATTTCGGCCTTGTGCTCTTCCAGCATTTTATTCAATGCTGCATCATCGGGTGCATCGAGCAATTTTTCCAGCAGCTCGTATTCTTTGGGCGGTGCAGACACCTTTTGCAGTACAGCGACGATCTGCTCGAGTTTCTTTAGTTGCACTTCATCTTTCTTTTGTGTAGCTTCTTGTAAAGCACGGTTGAGCACCTGGGTGAAGATCTCGCTTATTTCGTTCAGTCTCTCAAGCGTAGCCTTCTGGATGTCTGGGGCAGCGAGCAACGCGTTCAATAGTTCACCGGCGTGCTTGTATTCTTCTTCCACACGCTGGTCAATCTGGCGGGTAATGTCAAGCAGCTTTTCGCGCAAGGTTTCGAGTTTCTTGCGCTCGTCGCCGGTCTTGGTTTCGATGCGCTCGGAGAGCGATTGGAAGAAGAGGTAATCCAGGCCGGGACGGGTCAGGCTGACTAAGGCGCCAAGCCGATCGTCGTTGGGCGCCTGGATAAGGATATCCAGCAATTTCTCGCGCGTGAGCTCTTTTCCGGTTGCTTGCAAGGTTTTGACGGCTTCCTGGATTTCGTTGACCTGGCTTTGTAGTTGTTTGCCGTACTCGCTTTCGTTCATCAGTTGCTGTTGCAGCGCGTTCATTTGCTGCATCACCTGCTCCTGGCCGCCGGCTGCGGCCCCTTCCATCAAGCGGCTGAACAAGCCGAAGAACTCTGCATCCAGTAACTTGGTTTCCTGTTGGATAAGTTGGGTGCGCGCCTCTGCGGTGGAAGTGGATAGCAGTCGCTCGATCAGGTTCATGCGTTGCTGCTGCGCCTGGATCATTTCGGGTGTTATTCCGTCCACGCCTAGGATGCGCTCGATCAGGCTCTGGTAAGTGAGAAAGCTCTGGGGACGCAGCAGATAGGCTTTCCGTTTTTCGGGCGGCAGCCGGTTGACGGCCTGATTGATCAAGGGGCCGATGAGCTTCTCCTGCTCGTTGACCGGAACGTTCAGCTCCCCGGGAAAGTAGGTCAGCAGGAGTTCTTTGTTGGCATCGTGATAAACGATCGGTGTTGCTAGCGCTCCGCTGTACCCGCAGTGTGGGCAGTTTGCAAAATTGGAGATCCCGCCTAGAAGACGCTGTTTCGCGCCTGGGTCGGCGGTAACGTCAAAGAGTTGTTCAACTTGTGCCAAGATCGGCTGACGGCAGCGTGGACAGGCAATTTGGGCTTTTTGTAGGGGCATGAATACTCTCGTTCTTTGATTTTGGATTGTCATTTACATACTGATGGCGCAAGGGGTTATTTTACACCGAAATCTTTATTTTTAGGATTTCTGGGCGCTGATAGTTACCTCGGGTGCGTTATAATGTCCCCGTCATGCCCGAAAACTATGCCCTCTACCGCTCCATGCTGCTTATCCGCCGCTTCGAGGAACGCTTGCTGGCTGAGTTTTCGACCGGCAAGCTGGTGGGCACCACCCATACTTACATCGGGCAGGAAGCGGATGCTGCCGGGATTTTCTCCGCCACCGACCCCGGCGACGTGGTCTTCAGCAATCATCGCTGTCACGGCCACTTCTTGGCCTACGGAGGTGATCCCTACTGCCTGGCCGCTGAGTTGATGGGCAAGGCTACCGGTCTGGTTGGCGGGCGAGGCGGCAGCCAGCACATTCACTGGCGCAACTTCTATTCCAACGGTATCCAGGGCGGTATCCTGCCGGTGGCGACTGGCATGGCGCTGGCCGAAAAGGTGAACAAGACCGGCAAAATCGTGCTTGCCTTCCTGGGTGACGGGACGCTGGGCGAGGGCGTGCTTTACGAAAGCCTGAACATCGCTTCCCTTTGGAGCCTGCCGGTGCTCTTCGTGGTCGAGAACAACCGTTACGCCCAAACCACGCCCATCGAGCTGGCTGTTTCAGGTACGATTGCGGGTCGGTTTTCTGCTTTTGGGATTACGACCCTGGAACGGGATTCCGCCGATGTGCTGGAAATCCAGGCTGCCGCGATGGAGGCGGTCGGAAGCGTCCGCCGGAACATACGACCCGTGGGCTTGATCCTGCATACCTATCGTTTCTCCGCCCACAGCAAAGGCGATGACCCGCGCTCCTCGCAGGAGTTAACCCATATCCGCCAGTTCGATCCGCTGACGATCCACGCCGCGCGGCTCTCCTCCGTTGAGATTGAGCAGGCTGAAACCGAAGTGGCCGCCGTCATCAATGACGCCTTCCTCCGCGCCGAGGCTGATCCCTTTCCAAGTCTGAAAGATGATGGATGAAGGCTGAATCTTTCATCCTTCATCCTTCTGCTTTCATCCTTCCGAAAATGCCCACCGTTCTCGACTCTCTCAACTCCGCCCTCCACCACGCCATGCAGACCGACCCGCGCGTCTACGTTCTGGGCGAGGACATCCTCGATCCCTACGGCGGCGCGTTCAAGGTAACGCGCGGACTAAGTACGGTATTCCCCGAACGCGTCCTGACCACACCCATTTCCGAGGCGGCTATCGTTGGCGTGGCCTCCGGCATGGCGCTGCGCGGTCTGCGTCCGGTGGTCGAGATCATGTTTGGCGATTTCGTCACCCTGATTACCGACCAAATCGTCAACCACGCGGCCAAATTTCGCTGGATGTACAATGATCAAGTGCGCGTGCCGCTCGTCGTTCGCACGCCGATGGGCGGGCGGCGCGGCTACGGGCCGACCCACAGCCAGTCGCTCGAAAAGATGTTCCTGGGTGTGCCGGAACTGCGCGTCGTCGCCCCCAACACCCTCGGCGACCCCGGTCAACTGCTGGAGGCCGCCATCGCCGATGAAGATCCTGTGCTGTTCGTCGAACACAAATTGCTCTACCCTCGTCCACTGCTCGAGGCAGGTGAGGGAGAACTTGTGGATTACAAAATCCAATCCTTTGATGCTCCCTTCACAAGTTACGTTTTACGTTTTGTGGATTACTCTCCCCGCCTCACGATTGCAACCTACGGTTACAACTTCGAACTGGCGCGCGCTGCCGTTCTCGAGTTAATGATGGAACATGAGGTTTTTGCCGAACTGGTGGTCTTCTCACAGCTCAGTCCTTTTGAGCTTGACCCATTGTTTGATTCGCTCACACGCACCC
>CAYZIQ010000002.1:19031-50313 GCA_964478375.1 uncultured Chloroflexus sp.
TGATCAAGTCCGAAATCCTCGTTCCCCTGCTCAACGCCAACGAGCCCGAAGCGCGGCTGGTCGGCCTGCACGTCAAAGACGGGCAAATTGTCGAAAAGGGCGCGCTGCTCTTCACCATCGAAACCACCAAAGCCGCTTCGGAAGTCGAGGCGCCGGAAGCGGGCTTCGTCCGCATACTGGCGAAAGAGGGTGATACGCTGGCTGTCGGTGACCGGCTGGCCTATATCACCGAGACCGCCGATGAGCTGCCCCCGCAAGTCTCCGAACTCTATCCTTCATCCGTCATCCTTCATCCTTCCCCCTTGCGCATTACCAAACCTGCGCGGGCGCTGGCCGAATCCCTCGGCATGGATTTGTCCACCCTGCCCACCGACCGGTTGGTGACGGAGAAAGTCGTCCGGCAGTTGGCCGGCGCGGCGCAAAAGATGACCCTCTCTCTGCCTCCTTCCGAGAAACCCTATCTCCTGATCTACGGCGGCGGTGGGCACGCCAAATCGGTGATGGATATGGCGCTGCAAATGCAATCCTTTTCCATTGCCGGCATCGTGGACGACGGCATTCCGGCCGGGGCGCAGGTGTTGGGCATCCCCGTGCTGGGTTCGCGCGCCGTGCTGGAGCAGGTCGCCGCGCAGGGCGTGAAACTGGCCGCCAATGGCGTGGGTGGCATCATTGACATCAATATCCGGGTGAAGATCTTCGAATTGCTGGAAAACCTCGATTTTTCGTTGCCAGTTTTGCAGCACCCGCGTGCCATCGTCGAGCCGAGCGCGCGGGTGGGGCAGGGGACGCAGATCTTCGCCAACGCATACGTCGGTTCGGAGGCGGTGCTGCATCCGAAGTGCATGATCAACACCAACGCGGTCGTTTCACACGATTGTGAGATCGGATCGTACACGCACATCGCCCCCGGCGCGCTGCTGGCCGGTCTCGTTCACGTCGGCGAGCGGACGCTGGTCGGCATGGGGGTGACGATCGCCATTGGCGTGCACATCGGCTCCGGCGTGCGCATCGGTAATGGGGCGATCATCTATGCCGACGTGCCGGATCGGACGATTATTCAAGCGGGGAAAATATGGACAGGGAAAACGGGAATGCTCTAAAGACGAAACTCCGGCCAACTGTCATGGCGGGAAAGATAAGTGTGATAAAGATAGGAATTGTCGAATATTTTCCTCCTCGCAGCGACGACCAGCAGTCAGCAGCGGTATTTGTCTGCGCCGCCGGGAGGCTTTGTTTACGCGCCTTCTACCACGACCATGTTCGTCCTTGCATACCTGTGCCGCAGCGCCCGCGCCGGCGCGTACTCTGGCGAGTCGAGCCAGGTTTTGGCCTGCGTTACAGTGGGGAATTCCAGGATGACCAGCCGGTTGGCGTGCCAGTCGCCTTCGAGGGTCTCATTGAGGCCGCCGCGGGCGAGATATTTGCCGCCGAAGAGCTTCACGGCTGCAGGGGCGAGTTTCTTATATTCCTCGTAACCGGCGGGGTCGGTAACTTCGATATCTACGATGACGTAAGCGGTCATGATCTGCTCCTTTTTTTAGGGGAATGTCTATTTCCCAAACTCCACCATCAGCCGCGCCATGTGTTTGGCATGCTTGAGGTACAAATCCAGGCGGATGTTTTCGTTGGGGGCGTGGCCGCGTCCATCCGGGTGGCCCAGGCCGGCGGTGGCCACCGGCAAGCCCAGGTCGTGGACGAAGGGGTAGTTGGGACCAGAGCCGCCGACGAGTGGGAGCAGGAGCATTGGCTTGCCCTGAATGAAGCGAAGGAATGAAAAATGGTGCGTGATGAGTGATATGTGATGAGTAAGGAGGGTAGGGAGAAGAGGGTGGAGACAGAGCGATCAGCGGGGGAACAACCAGTTAAGAGAGTAGTAGCCGGCGTAGGCGAAACAGAGCATTTTCAGGATTTTTCCAGCGCTGCAGGCAATCAAAAACCGCCAAAGCGGGATTTTGAGCGCGCCGGAGGCCATCCCGGCCAGATCGAAGAGCGGATTGGGGATGAATGCCAGCAGAACGATCAAGCCGTAGGCCAGGTTTTGGTGTGCTTTCATCCAAGTGGTCAATTTTTCATACAAAGCGGCCCGCTCGATGACCCCCTGTCCGCTGAACCCGGCCAGGTAACCGGAGAGTTCGCCGAAGGCGGCGCCCAGCCCGGAGGCAACCGCCACGCCAACCGGATTGAAGATCGCGCCCATCGCAGTGGTGAAAGCCACACCTGGGATAGGGATGATGATGGTCGCGTTGGCGGCGATGGAGATCAGAAAGATGCCGACGTAGCCGTACTTTTCTAGCTTTTTGACCTGGTCGCGGAAGATGAACAATACCACGATGAGCGCAATCACCCCGATCAGGGTCAGCCAGCGGACGAGGGCGAGGCGGCGCTCCTTCATGCGTTATCCTAACATCGCCTCGATGCGCGCCACCACCATATCCAAGGCTGCGGTGTTGAACCCGCCTTCTGGGATGATCACGTCCGCGTAACGTTTGGAGGGCTCGACGAACTCCAGGTGCATCGGGCGGACAGTGGTCAGGTATTGGTGGATAACCGAGTCGGTTGTCCGACCGCGCTCGGAAATGTCGCGCTGCAAGCGGCGGATGAAGCGGATATCCGAGTCGGTGTCTACGAAGAGCTTGATGTCGAACAGCTCACGCAGGGCTGGCTCGGCAAAGAGCAGGATGCCTTCGACCAGGATGACGCTGCGCGGCTGGACGGTGAACGTCCGCTCAGTGCGGCTGTGGGTGGCGAAGTCGTAGATCGGCACCTCCACCGCATCTCCGCGCTTGAGTTGTTCGATGTGCCGGATCAACAGTTCGGTTTCGAGCGAATTTGGGTGATCGAAGTTGACCTCGACGCGTTGCGCTGGAGGCAAGCCGCCCAAGTCTTTGTAGTATGAGTCGTGTTGCAAGAAGGCGATCCGTTCCGGGCCGACGCGCTGCAGGATGACTTGGGCAACGGTCGTCTTTCCAGAGCCGGAGCCGCCTGCGATGCCGATAACCAGGGATGCGGAATGGACGGGCATGAACGAATTATACCTCCTCTGAATTGCGAAGCATCAAGAAGCATAAAGCAGAGATGACCCCCGCGGGTCGTCTCTGTCGCAAGAAAATGGGATACGGATGACCGAAAGATGACAAAAGTCACTTGTATTTTTTGAAAAAAGGGCTAAAGTGAATATATTCCAGTTGGAAATGGAAAAATAATTGTGCGATAATGTACGAAAGCGACGAAATTGATCTAAAAATTGTCGAGCTTCTAATGGAAGATGGCCGCCTGCCAGCGGCTGAAATTGCGCGGCGCATCGGGGGCGATCTCTCTGAGCGTGTCGTCCGTTATCGCATCGAGCGGATGGTTGCTGAAAAAGTAATTCAAATCAGACCAATCGTCAACCCAAAGGTGTTTGGGTATACAACGGTTGCTGACGTATTCCTGGAGGTAGATTCAGATTCGATCCAGGAAGTAGCCCGCAAGGCAACCGAATTCGATTGCGTCAGCTATGTGGCCTGCGCCATCGGCGAGACAGACGTCAGCGTGCAGGTCTACGCCAGGGATACGGCCGAGGTCTATCATTTCGTGACGGAAGTCATCGGGAAGATCCCGGGTGTGCGCAAGACGACTACCTCGATCGTTCCGATCGTCCTCAAGGATGTCTATGAATGGCGTGTGCCGCCTGACGTTGGTTCGAGCGGCGATGGACGCGTAAAGAATAATGTCACCGAGTGAGGAGCGTATCGTATGAATCCCGCATGGCAAAGGAATGCGGCTTTGCAAAAGCGCGCATTCGAAGTACTGCCGCTGGGGGTCAATTCGAACTTCCGCTTTTGGGGAGAGGGGATCACCCCATATCTATCTAAGGCTAAGGATGCTTACGTCTGGGATGCCGACGGGAACAAGTACATTGATTACCGCCTGGCCTTTGGGCCGATCATCCTCGGTCACGCCTATGAGGCAGTGAACGTAAAGGTCAAAGAGCAGATTGACCTCGGTACGCTGGCAGCCATGACCAGCGAACTGGAGATCGAAGTGGCCGAAAAGATCGTGGCCATGTGTCCCGGCGTTGACATGGTGCGTCTGGCCTGCTCTGGCACCGAGGCCACTATGCACGCGCTGCGCGTGGCGCGCGCCTATACTGGTCGCGAGAAGATCATCAAGTTCGAGGGCATGTATCACGGCTTTCAGGATTACACGCTCTGGTCCACGTACGCGCCGGTCGAGGCTTATGGCAATGCCCGCAGCCCGATCCCGGTCCCGTCCAGCTCCGGCATTCCGCGTTCGCTGACCGAAATAGTCATCACGTTGCCGTTCAACGATCCAGAGCTGCTCGAGAAAGCGCTCAAATCGGCCGGCGAACAGGTGGCGGTCATCATCGCCGAGCCGTGCATGGGCAACTGCGGCGCGATCCTACCTGAGAAGGGTTTTCTCGATTTCATTCGGACGAAGTGCGACGAGTACGGAATCGTCTTCATCCTCGACGAAGTCAAGACGGGCTTCCGCATCGCCAACGGTGGGGCGCAGGAGTATTACCGCATCAAGCCGGACCTGGCAACGTATGCCAAAGCGATGGGCAATGGCTATCCTGTGGCCGCCTTCGGGGGCAAGAAGGAAATCATGAGCATCATCGGTCACGGCGTTGCGCAGGGTGGCACGTACACGAACAACAAGCCCGGCGTGGCGGCTGCCTGGGCCACGCTGACCATCCTTCAGCGCGAGCCGGTGCTTACGACCATCGAGAAGCGCGGCAAACGCCTGATGGCCGGGATTTCGCAAATCTTCACTGAGGCAGGTGTTCCGCACTGCATGAACGGTTATCCAGCCATGTTTTCGTATGCCATCGGCGTGGAGAAAGTCACCGACCAGCGAAGCTGGAGCGCATCCGAGCAGGAATACTATCTTGCCTTGGCTGAGGCGATGATCGAGCGCGGCGTGATGCCCGATCACGATCCGCGCGAGCCGTGGTTCCTGTGCTATTCGCATAGCGAGGCCGATATTGACCGCACGCTGGAGGTTTTCCGCGAGGCGGTGAAGGCGGTCCAACGTCAGTAGGTTGACAGGTTCGCAGGTTGATAACTTGTCAACCTTCTAACCTTCCAACTTTCAAAAAGAAGGAGATCTATGTCTGGGCTTACAGCAAAAGAAATCGTTTCTTTAAATCGCGAATACACCTTTTTCTCCTGGTCGGTGCAGGCTCAGGTGAACCCGATCCCGATGACGAAGGCCGAGGGGATTTACTTCTGGGACGCGGACGGCAAGCGTTACTTGGACTTCTCGTCCCAACTGATGAATCTGAACATCGGCCACCAGCACCCCAAGGTGGTCAAGGCCATCCAGGATCAAGCCGCGGCTTTGGCTTATGCCCACCCGTCCATGGCGACCGAGCCGCGCGGCTTGTTGGGCAAGAAGATCGCCGAGGTGACGCCCGGCAATCTCAAGAAGACTTTCTTCTGCCTGGGCGGCGCGGAAGCCAACGAAAACGCTATCAAGATGGCACGCTTCTACACCGGCCGGCATAAGATATTGGCGCGCTATCGCTCTTATCACGGCGCGACGCACGGGGCCATTGCACTGACCGGTGACTACCGCCGCCTGCCGGTCGAACCGGCCATGCCGGGCGTAGTGCATTTTCTGGATCCATTCTGCTACCGATGTCCCTTCGGTTGGACGAGAAAAACCTGTCATCGTGAGTGCATCCAGCACGTAGAGGAGATCATCGGCTACGAAGGCGCGGACAAAATCGCAGCCATCATTATGGAGGGCGTGACCGGCTCGAACGGGCTGATCGTCCCACCCGATGACTACTGGCCGCGCCTCCGCCAGATTTGCGATCAGCACGGCATCCTGCTCATCTCCGATGAGGTGATGAGCGGCTGGGGTCGCACCGGCAAGTGGTTTGCAGTGGATAACTGGAACGTTGTGCCCGACATCATCACTACCGCCAAGGGCCTCACGGCGGGCTATGTGCCGCTGGGCGCGGTCATCGTCACTGATAAGATCGCCGATTTCTTCGAGGATAAGATGCTGTGGTGCGGCCTGACGTACAGCGGCCATCCGCTGGCCTGCGCGGCCGGGGTCGCCACGCTGGAGGTCTACGAAGAGGATGGACTGATCGAGAATGCTGCGAAAGTCGGCAAGCATCTGGGCAAGCGGTTGGAGGCGATCAAGGCCAAACATCCCTCCGTTGGGGATGTCCGCTACATCGGCCTGTTCTCAGCGCTGGAAATCGTCAAAGACCGAAAGAGCAAAGAACCGATTGATCCACTTACAGAAACTCAAAAGGTGCTGCGCGCCGGAGGCCTGTTCACGTTCAACTTTCACAATGTCTTGTTTGTCGTCCCGCCTCTGTGCATCACCGAGGCGCAGTTGGATGAGGGCCTGGCGATCATCGAAAAGGCATTGGCCGCGACGGTGGATAAGGTGGACAAGTAGAAAGTAGACAAGTAGGGCGGGTTTCTAACCCGCCGAGGCAGGCGGGATGGAATCCCGCCCTACGATGGAGAATGTAATGCAGAAAATCTTGAACTACATCAATGGCGAGTGGGTCGAGACGAAAGCTGCAGAATATGCGGATGTCGTCAACCCGGCGACGGGCGAGGTGCTGGCCAAGACCCCGCTGTGCGGCAAAGGGGAGGTGGAAGCAGCCGCATCAGCAGCGGAAGCAGCTTTCCCGGCTTGGCGGCGCACGCCGGCGCAGGAGCGTATCCAATTCCTGTTCAAACTACGAGGTCTGCTGGAAGCAAATCTTGATGAACTCGCCCGCTCGATCACGATGGAGTGCGGCAAGACCTTCGAAGAAGCCAAAGCCGAAATGCGCCGCGCCGTCGAGAATGTGGAAGTGGCCTGCGGAATTCCTATGCTTTCGCAAGGCGCCATCTCGGAGGATATCGCTCCCGGCATTGATGAGATCATGATTCGCCAGCCGGTGGGCGTGGCAGCGGCCATCTGCCCGTTCAATTTCCCCGGTATGATCCCCTTCTGGTTCATGCCCTACGCGCTAGCCTGCGGGAATACGTACATCGTCAAGCCATCCGAAAAGGTTTCGATGACGATGCAGAAGATCTTCCAACTGGCCGAGCAGATCGGCCTGCCACCGGGCGTGCTGAACCTGGTCAACGGCGCGAAGGATGCGGTGGATGGCATTCTCGATCATCCGGCCATCCGCGCCATCAGTTTCGTCGGCTCGACGCCGGTGGCGAGATACATCTACCGCCGCGCCGCCGAGAATGGCAAACGCGCTCAGTGCCAGGGTGGGGCAAAGAATCCCGTGGTCATCCTGCCCGATGCGGACATGGGCATGGCGACCACCATCATCGCAGATTCTGCCTTCGGCTGCGCTGGGCAGCGCTGCCTGGCGGTCTCGCTGGCGATCACCGTGGCCGAGGCGCGGCAAACTTTTACCGAATCCATTTGCGATGCGGCGCAGAGCCGGGTGGTTGGCTACGGACTGGACGCCGGAGTGCAGATGGGGCCGGTCATCAGTCAGGCAAGCAGAACGCGCATCGAGCGGTTGATCGGCCTCGGGTCCGAGGAGGGAGCGGCGGTGGCCGTGGACGGGCGGAATACGGTCATCAAAGGATACGAGAAAGGTTCGTTCGTCCGCCCGACGGTGCTCCTCGATCTGCCGCCGAAAGGTGAAGTGGCAAAGACGGAGATCTTCGGCCCGGTGCTGGGGATGATCCACGTTAACACGATCGAAGAGGCGCTGGCACTGGTCAACAGCGGCGAGTACGGCAATCAGGCCAGCCTGTTCACTTCGAGCGGGTCGGCGGCGCGCAAGTTCAGTCACGAGGCGGATGCGGGCAATATCGGCATCAACATCGGCGTGGCCGCTCCGATGGCGTTCTTCCCGTTCAGCGGCTGGAAGGAGAGTTTCTTTGGTGAGCTGCACGGGCAGGGGATGGACGCGGTGGAGTTTTTCACCCAGAAGAAGGTCGTCATCGAGCGTTGGCCGAAGGAGTGGACGAGGAAATTCTAGTGAGCAGTGATTAGTGAACAGTGATCAGTGAAAGGAGGTTCACGGGAGCCTGTCAAGAGTTCATGTTGTTTAGAAAGAGCTTGCAGTGTTTTGAACCCTTTGGCAACTTCTCGACTGTCAGCCGCCTTCAGACGGCTTCGTAACCTCAGCCAGGGGTTTCGACCCCTGGCTGTGCTGGGTGGCGGAGGCGGAAGGCCGAGCAGTTACCAAAACCAACTTTTTTGGAGGAGGAATGCACGATGCCTGAACAAATGGCGTTTGCTCGTAAGGCCAGCGGGTTGGTACGCGGCCTGTCATTCATCGACGCTTTTGGCGTAGGCTTCATGAACCAGGGTTTGACTCCCAGCATGTGGGTCATGATCAGCCTGGGTCTGGGCGTGTACACCGGCGGCAACCTGATCATCGCCACGCTGCTTTCTGCGCTCTTGTGCGGTATCGGTTTTTCGCTGGTTTGGGGTATCCTGGGCGGCTCGATGCCGCGCTCCGGCGGCGAGTACATTTACAACTCGCGCATCATTAGCCCGTTGATTGGCATTGCCGAGTCGTTCGGGAATGCCTTCGTGTGGATCATGTGGATCTACGTCCTCGCCCCGTGGACGGTGGATCCCGGCCTGGTCATGTTGTTCCAGTTCCTGAACATGCCGGCTGCCGCCGATTTCTGCACGCAGCCACTTGCCCTCTTCTTGATCGCCAGCCTGGTCAACCTCATCGGCCTGCTGTTCGTCGTCTTCGGCGTGAAGTTCTTTGCCGCAGTGCAGAAGGTCATTATGGTGTTGGCCGTGGCTGGGACCGTGGTCATCCTGCTGGTGCTGACCTTCACCACGCATGCTGGCTTCGTCCAGGCTTGGAATAACCTGTCCGTCCAGTACGGCTCGTTGGATTATAACGGCTTCTTGGCTGCGGCACGGTCGGCTATCGAAGAGGCGGGTGACGTGTTGCCCAAGACCTGGAACTGGTTCGACACCCTGGGTGTGATGGTGGCCGGTTCGTGGCTCTTCGCCTACTCGTACTGCATCACCTTCATTGCTGGCGAAGTCAAGCGCCCGGATAAGACCATCATCCTGGCCAATCTGTCGGCCATCCTGGTGCCGGCCTTCTTCATGCTTTGGCTAGCGATTGCCCTGTATCGTACAGTTGGCTTCGAGTTCCTGAGCGCGACGGCCTGGGTGGACAACATGGGTGAGGGCCTGGCTGGATATACCTTTCCCTGGTCCCCGCACTTCGTTGGCCTTGCCGCGGTCGTCAACCACAATGCAATTGTGGTGTTCTTAATGGCCCTGTCATTCATCCTATTCAACCTGTGGTGGGTGGCGCTCTCCTACCTGGCCTTCCCGCGCATCCTGTTTGCTTGGGGCATGGATCGCATGGGCCCCAAGTGGTTCGCCGATATTGACTATCGTTGGGCCTCGCCGGTCAAGAACCACATCCTATGCTTTGTCTTAGGAGAGATCGGCATTCTGCTATACACGTTATGGCAGGAGCAGATGAGCGGACTCTCGGTCACAGGTTTGGAGATCGTCTCAGTGTTTGGCGTGACAGCCATCGCGGCGGCCATCTTCCCGTTCTCGAAGAAGGCCAAGCATATTTGGGAGACCTCCCCCTACAAGAAATGGAAGATCCTTGGCATCCCGGTGGTCACCATCGGAGGGGTCGTGAACCTGATCTACCTGGCCATCCTCTTCGTCTTCTTCATCGTCATGCCAGATCTGGAAGGGTTGGCTATAGGTTCTCTCATCTTCTATGTCTTCATCTGGGGGCTTGGCATCGCCTGGTATTTCTACTGGAAAGCACGCAACAAACAAGTCGGTGTGGATGTCAGCATGACCTTCGGCGAGTTGCCGCCGGATTAGTAATCAGTTATCAGTGAATAGTAATCAGTGGCCGGTCTGAACGATTGGTCACTGATTACTGATAACTGATTACTTATCACTGGAGAGGCCTCAATGGGAAAACCAATCAAGATTTTCTTCGTAACCGATGTTCACGGCTCGAACACCTGCTATCGTAAATTTCTGAATGCTTTGAAAGTATATAACGTTGACGTAGGTATCTTGTTAGGAGACTTGACCGGCAAGGTCTTAGTGCCGCTGGTCGAGAAAGCCAGCGGCGGTTGGGAAACCACGCTGATGGGCACGCATACCGAGGCAGCTACGCAGGAGGAACTGGATAAACTCAAGAAGACCATCGAGATGATGGGCTATTACTGGACCCACCAGACGCCGGAGGAATTCAAGACATTCCGCGACGACCCCAAGAAGGTGGACGCGCTGTTCAAGCAGCTAATGCTTTCTCGTTTAAAGGAGTGGATCACACTGGCTGACGAACGTCTGGCTGGCACCGATTACAAAGTCTACATGGCAGCCGGTAATGACGATCACTTCGAAGTGGATCAGGTAATTGAGGATTCGGCCGTAATTGTTAATTGCAATAATAAGAATGTGTCTGTCGGCGAGCACGAGATGATCACTTTCTCCTGGGCGAATCCGACCCCCTGGAACACCCCACGCGAGAAGCCGGACGAGGAGTTGGAGCCGATGCTGGAAGAGTTGATCGCTACAGTGAAAGATAAATCGAGCGCGATTTTCAACTTCCATGCGCCTCCTTATGGTTACGCCCTCGACCTGGCTCCCAAATTGGATGAGAACCTGGTTCAGGCTGCTGATAACAAGATCCATGTCGGCAGCCACGCGGTAGCCAAGATGATCGAGAAGTATCAGCCCCTGATCGGCTTGCATGGTCATATCCACGAGTCGCGCGGCGCTCAAAAAGCGAAGCGCACGCTGCTCATCAATCCTGGCAGTGAGTATTCGGAAGGAATCCTGAAAGGTGCGGTGATCGTGTTGGAAAAGGGTAAGGTGAAAGATTACATCTTCACGTCAGGATAGATGAAAAATATGGATAAAAAATTCAGATTACCCAAGGACATCCCCCTCGACGAATATCCCAAGCCGGAAGCCTATCTCGAAGAAGCTCGCCGCCTGACCGATGATGCCCAGAAGCAGGGTATTATCCTGCGCGTGATGGGCCCGATTGCGCTGCATTACTATTTCCCGGATTACGTGGACCTCTACCGCCGCATGGAACGCCTTGGCGAGCGCGTCTTCACGGATATAGATTTTGCTGGCTATGGTAAGCACCGCAACAAGCTCGTGCCTTTCTTCGAGGCCCAGGGTTACGAGCTGGAGAAGCGGGCGGCCATGCTCAGCGGTGGGACGCGGCTCATCTTCTTCAGCGACCGCATCCCGATGGTTGACGTGTTTTTCGACCGCCTTAACTACAACCACCCGATTGATTACCGCGGGCGGCTGGAACTCCATCCCTATTGCGTCTCGCTAACTGACCTGCTGCTGCAGAAATTGCAGATCGTCCAGATCAATGACAAGGACCTGAAGGATGCCATGCTGCTACTGTTGGCCGCGCCGGTGAGCGAAAGCGATAAAGACGGCCTCAATATCAGGCATCTGGCGAAGTTGTTCGGCGACGATTGGGGTTTTTATTACACTGCAACAACGAACCTGGAGCACATCAAAGAAGCCACGACTGGCGTCAGAGCATTGACCGATGATCAGCGCGCTGTCATCGGCGAGAAGGTGGATTATCTCTGCCAGCAAATCGAGGCCGCGCCTAAGTCCGGCAAGTGGAAAGGGCGCGCCAAAGTCGGTACGAGCAAGCCCTGGTATAACGAGGTTTCGGATTGGTAATGAAATGACTCCTCTCTGCCCCCTCACCCCCTTCTCTCCTCAGCAGGGGAGAGAAGGGGGCAGGGAGATGAGAGAGGTCTTTACAAGGAGCACCCTATGCCACAATCACTCAACGATGCCATCGCCTATTCGCAGCGCTGGCTTGATATCATTCAAAAGAAAGAAGTTTCTGAGTCAGTAGGCAAGCAAATCATCGAAGAATCGAAGAATAACTTCGCCGAGCATTTCAACAAAGGCTGGTTGGATTACCGTAAGTCTGTGACCGAGGCCGGCGACTGGGCCGCTGCCGAGTGGACCGGTTCGGGCGCGGTCTTCCGCGATGTGCTCGGCCGCGAGTACATTGACTGCCTGGGCGGCTACGGCATGATGAATCACGGTTGGAGTCATCCGGAGGTGGTGGCGGCGGTGCGGGCGCAGCTTGGTCGCACACCCATGCCCAGCCAGGAGCTGATTGACCCGCTGCGCGGTGTGCTGGCAAGATTAATGGCGCAGATCACGCCGGGCGACATCAAATACAGTTTCTTTGCCGCCAGCGGCACCGAGGCGATCGAGGGTGCGATCAAGCTTGCCAAGATGTACACACAAAAGCCCGGCTTCATCGTCGCGACGAAGGCCTTTCACGGCAAGACGATGGGCTCCCTCAGCATGTTGGGTAAATCCGATTACCGTGTTCCGGCGGGAATACTTTACGGCGGGCCCGTGTATCACGTTCCTTTTGGGGATGCAGATGCCGTGGAACGGCAGTTGGAGATCTGCCAGAAGGTCGGCATTGGCATCGCTGCTGCTTTGTTCGAGCCGATCCAGGGCGAGGCCGGCGCCATCGTCCCTCCAGACGATTTCTGGCCGCGCGTCCGTGAGGCGACCAAACATTACGGCGTGCTGCTCATCGCTGATGAAGTGCAAACGGGGCTGGGGCGCACAGGCAAGCTGTGGGGCGTGGATCATTGGAACGTTGTGCCAGACATTTTGGCGGTTGCGAAATCCTTGGGCGGTGGGGTGATGCCGGTCAGCGCATTCTGCTCGACCGAGGAGATCTGGCAGTGCATGATGTACCCGAATCCATTCATTCATACGACAACCACAGGCGGCGGCGCGCTGGCCTGCTCGGCAGCCATCGCATCTATCAACGTCACGTTGCGCGACCGGCTGTGGGAACAGGCCGCGGCCAAAGGCGCGTACCTGATCCCGAAGTTGGAGGAGCTGGCGGCGGAATTTTCGCAAGTTTATAAAGAGATCACTGGCAGGGGCTTGCTCATCGGCCAGCACTTCCATACGCCGGAGACCGGTTATAAAGTGGCGGCGGGCCTCTTCAAGCGCGGCGTGCTGGTAGCCGGCACGCTGACCAGCGCGCAGACCATCCGCATCGAGCCGCCGCTGGTCATCACGCAGGAGCAGATTGATGAGGTGCTCAATCGCCTTCAGGATACGGTAGCTGAGGTGAGCAAAACGTTATGATGGCCAGCTACCATCCCTTGTTCATGTCAGCGGCGCATAGCGATACACACGTCCAACGCACGCTGGAAGCCGCCGAGATGGTGATGTCGCAGATGAAATAACGAGGGTCTGAGTCTTGAGTAGGAGCGTTGCATGAGTGATTTTGCAGTAGAGCTGCGTAACGTCATAAAGATATTTCCGACCCCCGAAGGCGGCCAGGTCAAAGCTGTTGACGATGTTACCATTCACATCAAGCAGGGTGAATTCTTTTCACTCTTGGGACCATCTGGCTGCGGTAAGACTACCTCGCTTCGTCTGATGGCTGGTTTCGAGTGGCCGACAAATGGCGAGGTTTATATTGACGGTAAGTTGATGGGGCGCACGCCGCCTTATTTACGACCGGTCAATACTGTCTTCCAGAGTTATGCCTTATTCCAGCACATGACCGTTTTCCAGAACGTGGCTTTCGGCCTTGAGATGGAGAAAGTCCCGAAAGCGGAGATCACGCACCGGATCGAGGAGGCCCTGGAAATGGTCAAACTGAGCGGCATGGGCCGCCGCAGGCCGAAACAGCTCTCCGGCGGCCAGCAACAACGTGTTGCCCTGGCGCGTGCGCTGGTCAAGCGGCCAAAAGTCCTCTTACTGGATGAACCATTGGGCGCCCTCGACTTGAAGCTGCGCAAGGAGATGCAATTGGAACTCAAGGCCTTGCAGGAACAGGTCGGCATAACTTTCGTTTACGTGACTCACGATCAGGAAGAAGCCCTGACCATGTCCGATCGTATTGCCGTGATGAACAAAGGCAAAGCGCTGCAGATTGGTTTGCCGGTAGAAATTTACGAGCGGCCGAACTGCCGCTTTGTAGCCGATTTCATCGGTGAGACGAACTTCCTGTCTGGAACGGTGAAGAAGGTATCGAAAGAGAAGGTCACCGTGTTCATTCCTGCTCTTTCGATGGAGATTGACGGCATCGGGCACGGAAGCTTTTCAGCCGGGCAAAACGTGGCCGTCTCCGTCCGCCCCGAAAAGATCCGCCTGGCAGATGACGATGGGAAACCTGTCAGCGGGTTGAGGGGCACGGAGAACCTCTTGCACGGCAAGGTCGTGACCACCGCTTACATTGGCTCGGATACGCGCGTCGACCTGGATTTGGGTCATGATGTTCGCATACGGGCATGGGAGCAGAACGATATTTCTACCCTCGATCCGGAAGCGTATTACGCGGATGGGGATGCGGTACGGATCTATCTGCCTTATGAGAACACCCTGGTGCTGCCGGAGGATGTATCATGACAACCGCCCAGGCTCCGGGAAAGGCAGTCCGTCGTTTTTCGCTCAAAAAGGTGCTGCGCGAAAGCTCGGTCGCACAGGGTCTTTTTCTCATTGGGCCGACGAACACATACCTGATCGTGTTCATGGTCATTCCTCTCATTCTGGTCACGGTATTGAGCTTCTTGTCGCGCGGCACGTACGGCGAGGTAGTCTATAAGTTCAGTATCGAAAGTTATCTCCGCCT
The DNA here is from genome assembly GCA_964478375.1 of uncultured Chloroflexus sp. Lineage (GTDB taxonomy): Bacteria > Chloroflexota > Anaerolineae > Anaerolineales > Villigracilaceae > CG2-30-58-95. The sequence continues at coordinate 33,652 of CAYZIQ010000002.1, forward strand.
GTTCGATCCACTGTATGCGAAAATCCTGGGCTACTCGTTGCTCGTCGGTCTCTTGACAACTGTGCTTTCACTCGTGATCGGCTACCCCATGGCGTACTACATCGCCCGCGCGCCAGCTCGGCAGAGGTCGCTGTATCTTTTCCTCATCCTGCTGCCGTTCTGGACGAACTTCATCATCCGCATTTACGCCTGGATCATGATCCTGCGCTCATCGGGATTCTTGAATTCGTTCCTGCAATGGATCGGCGTCATTCATGAGCCGCTAAACATCCTCTACACGCCAACCGCTGTGTTAATTGGTATGGTGTATGAGTTCCTGCCCTTTATGGTCTTGCCGCTGTATACTTCGCTCGAAAAGATCGAGAACGCTCAACTCGAAGCAGCTGCAGACCTGGGCGCTCCTCCGTGGAAAGCATTTCTGCGCGTGACTTTGCCGCTTAGTGTGCCTGGGATGATTGCGGGCACTATCCTGGTCTTTATCCCAGCGATGGGCATGTTCGTTGTTCCGGATTTGATGGGCGGCGCGAAGACGATGCTGATCGGCAACGTCATCCGCAACCAGTTCCTGACCGCCCGCGATTGGCCATTCGGCGCAGCAGCCTCCATGCTTCTCATGTTCTTGACGATGGTGTTCACGTTGTACTACACCCGCAAGGCAGGTTTTGGGGAGGAGCTGTTGTTATGAGCGAGAAGAAGCCGGCCCTCTGGCTGCGAATCTATACCTTTTTGGTGTACGCCTATATCTACATTCCGATCCTCATCCTGATCATCTTCTCGTTCAACAAGCAGAAGCTGAATATCCGTTGGGAAGGATTTACCCTGGAGTGGTACGATAAGCTTTTCAAAGACCATCAAGTGCTTCTCGCAACCAGGAATACTTTGATGATCGCCTTCATTGCCACGATAGTGGCTACTGTGATCGGCACGATGGCGGCGCTGGCGCTGCAGCGCTATCACTTCCCAGGTTATGGCGCTTCGGAAACCCTGATGTACATCCCAATCGTTATCCCGGAAGTCGTCATGGGGATATCCCTGCTGGCGTTTTTTGCCCTGATCAAATTCAAGTTGGGATTGACTACGATCACTCTTTCACACATTGCATTCAATATACCATTTGTGGCTCTTGTGGTGCGAGCGCGCCTGCATGGATTCGATAAATCCATCGAAGAGGCTTCCATGGACTTGGGTGCCAACGAACTGATCACTTTCTGGCGGGTGACGCTTCCCACCATCATGCCGGGCGTACTTTCAGGCGCGATGTTGGCCTTCACATTATCTCTCGACGATTATGTGATTACCTATTTTACAGCCGGGCCGGGATCTACCACGCTCCCGCTACGCATTTTCTCGATGGTACGTTTCACGGTCACACCCGAAGTCAACGCCTTGTCCGCGCTTTGGGTGGCGGTCGTGTTCGTAATCCTATTCATCAGCGAGTATGCCCAGCGCCGCAGGGCATGATCGCAAAGTTCAATAAAGTATACAGGAGGAAGATGATGAAAAAATATCGTGTAGTCACTCTATCAATATTACTGGCCCTTCTTCTGGTCGCATGCGGCGGCCAGAAGGCATCCACAGTGTTGAACCTGTACGCCTGGTCGGAATACGTCCCTCAAGCGCTTTTGGACGATTTTACAGCCCAAACTGGCATCAAGGTCAACTATGACACCTACTCTTCCAACGAGGAATTGCTTGCCAAACTGCAGGCTGGAGCATCGGGGTACGATGTGATCATCCCCAGCGATTACACTGTGGCCATCATGATCAAGCAGGGCATGTTAGAGGAACTCGACCTCTCTAAGATCCCTAACTTTGCCAATATTGACAAACGCTTTACCAACCTCGATTACGATCCCGGCGATAAGTACACCGTTCTGTACCAGTGGGGGACGACCGGCTTGGCCTACGATAAAACGATGGTGCCATTCGTACCCACCCGTTGGGCGGACTTGTGGGATCCAGCCTTTGCAAATCGTCTGGTCGTTCTCGATGATGGGCGCGAGATCATCGGTGTGGTGCTGCAAACGCTCGGGTATGACAAGAATACCACTGACCAGGCGCAGCTCGATGAAGCCAAGCAGAAACTGCTCGAGCTGAAACCGAACATTCGTCTGTTCGATAGCGACAGCCCGCATTCCGCGCTGCTGAATGGTGAAGCGTGGGCCGGCATCATGTGGAATGGCGACGCTGCGTTGGCGTATCGGGAAAACCCGAATATTGTCTATATTTGCCCAGAAGAGGGCTGCGGCATCTGGTTCGACAACCTGGCCATCCCGAAAAATGCCCCTCACATGGATGCTGCCCTGGCATTCATCAACTATGTTCTCAGCCCTGAAGCCAGCGTCATGATCACTGAAGAATTCCCGTATTCCAGCCCGAACACGGCTGGCTTGGAATATTTGAAGACGTATGACGCGGCGCTCTACCAATCCTACATGGATTTCGCGGGCACCAACCCGTCGGCTGAATTTCTTGCCCACGCCACGCCGATACGTGACGTTGGCGATGCGACCACGCTTTATGACCGGATTTGGACCGAGGTCAAAGGCGAGGAGTAAGAGAATACATTTGCGGCGCATTCATATCTGGTCGCTCTGAGAGGAGTGACCAGATATGTGGTGGTATTGTTTTGAGATCATCCGTCAGCCAATCCTTGCGAAGGTTCTGTCCTTTGCAAGAGTGAGAGCAATTCCAGAAAATAGGAGATTGACAATGAAGGTTTTACTCGTTGGCGTAGGCGGGGTTGGGGAAGCGATTGCTCAAATTGCCAAACCGCGCGCGTGGGTCGAGCAGATTGTGTTGGCCGATTACAACCTGGATCGTGCCAAGGAAGTCCAGGTCAAGTTAGGGGATGGGGAGCGTTTCCCGGTTGAGTTTGAGGACGCGAACAAGCAGGAAATGATCGAAGCGTTGGCGAAGAAGTACGCCGTTGATCTGATCATGAACGCCTGCGACCCGAGCTTCAACGTGCCGATCTTCGATGCGGCTTTCCAGGTGGGTGTCAATTACATGGATATGGCGATGACCCTTTCCGCGCCACACCCGGAAGAACCTTTCAAGAAGACCCATATCAAGCTGGGCGATTACCAGTTCGAGCGTTCCAAGAAATGGGAGGAGAAAGGATTACTGGCGCTGGTGGGTATTGGTGTAGAGCCGGGCATGGCGGATGTCTTCGCTCGCTATGCCCAGGATCACCTCTTCGACGAGATCGAGGAAATCGGCATCCGGGATGGGGCAAACATCGAGGTAAAAGGCTACGAGTTTGCACCGAACTTCTCGATCTGGACGACCATCGAAGAGTGCCTGAACCCACCCGTCATCTGGGAGAAAGCCAAAGGGTGGTTCACGACCGAGCCGTTCTCCGAACCGGAAGTGTTCGAGTTCCCCGAAGGCATCGGCAAGGTGGAAGTGGTCAACGTTGAGCACGAGGAAGTCTTGCTCATACCGCGCTGGGTCAAGACCAAGCGCGTCACTTTCAAGTATGGGTTGGGCAACCAATTCATTGACGTCCTGAAAACCTTGCACATGATCGGCCTGGACAATAAAGAGCCGATCAACGTCAAGGGCGTGATGATCGCCCCGCGCGACGTGGTGGCGGCCTGCCTGCCTGATCCCGCCCACCTGGGCGACCGGATGTTCGGCAAGACCTGCGCCGGCACCTGGGTGAAGGGTAGAAAAGACGGCAGGGAAAGGCAGGTTTATCTCTACCAGGTGGCTGATAACGAAGATTGTATGCGGACTTGGGGCTGTCAGGCCGTCGTCGCGCAGACAGCTTTCAACGCGGTCATTGCCTGGGACTTGGTTGAGCATGGCGCCTGGAAGGGCGTCGGCGTGCTTGGCCCGGAGGCGCTCGATCCGGTGCCGTTCATGGAGAAGATGGCCGAGTACGGTTTTCCTTATGGCATCAGAGAAATGTAAAATGAGTGGTAGTGGGATCAAACAAGTGATGAAACTTCGTAGTAACGACTTTAGTCGTGTTTTTCTACAGAAGGATTGTCACTTATGATGAACCATCACCAAATGAGTTAATATCTCGTTCTGCTTGCTCGGAGGTGTGCGGATGAAGATTTTACTCGTGGGCGTAGGGGGTGTCGGCGAGGCGATCGCGATGACAGCCAGTCGCCGTCCCTGGCTTGAAAGGATGGTGCTGGCAGATTACAGTCTGGCGCGTGCGCAGGAGGTGGGAGGAAAGCTGGGCGCGGCGGACAGGTTCCCGGTCGAGCAGGTGGACGCCGGTGACAGGCAGCGGGTCATTGAAGTTGCGCGCAAACATGACGTTGGCCTGTTGATGAACGCCGTCAACGTGGACTTCACCGATTCGCTTTTCGATGCCGCGTACGAATATGGCTGCAAGTATATGGATATGGCAATGACCGGCCTTGGCGCGGAGATGGGAAGCCGTCAGCTTGCCAGCCATGCGGCCTGGGAGAAGAAGGGCTTATTGGCGATCCTGGGCATGGGCATGGATCCGGGCCTTTCCGACCTCTTCGCCAAGTATGCCGAGCAGCACCTGTTCGACGAGGTCGAGGAGATCGGCGTGCGCGATGGCGCGGCCTTGGAAATTGCCGGCTACGATTTTGCCCCGGCGTTTTCGATTGCGGATACGCTCGAAGAGTGCACCTCGCCGCCAATCATCTGGGAGAAGGATAGAGGCTGGTTCGCCACCGAGTTATTCTCGGAGCCGGAGATCTTCGAGTTCCCGGAGGGGATCGGCCCGCTGGAATGCGTCAACGTGGAGCATGAGGAAGTGGTGCTGATCCCGCGCTGGGTCAAGACAAAGCGGGTCACGTTCAAATATGCCCTGGGTGATAAATTTATCCATGCCATCAAGATTCTGCACATGTTGGGGCTTACCAGCAAAGAGCCGGTAAACGTCAAGGGTGTGAAGGTCGTGCCGAGCGAAGTGGTGGCAGCGTGTTTACCCGACCCGGCTCATCTGGGCGATAAGATGACCGGTAAGACTTGTGTGGGCACCTGGGTCAAAGGGATCAAAGACGGCAAGGAACGCCAGGTGTACCTCTACCAAAGCACCGACAATGCCGAGAGTATGGGAAAGTATGGCTGCCAGGCGGTTTCGTGGCAGACGGGCGTCTGCCCGGCGATTGCCATGGAATTGCTGGCCGAGGGCATCTGGGAGGGAAATGGGGTCGTGGGGCCTGAGGCCTTCGATCCGATCCCCTTCCTGGAAAAGATGCCCGCTTTTGATTTTCCTTATAGGATTAGGGAGATGTGAGTTTGAAATAACCTATAATTGCAGGCAGCCTATCATCTCCACATAGTTTACGAAGGAGGTAAATATGCCTTACGGATATAACGGGAAAATCTTACATGTTGACTTGACGCGCGGCAAGCTCGAGGTCGAGACTCCGCCCGAGTCGTTCTATCGAAAATATCTCGGCGGCAGCGCAATGGGGCTTCATTACATCTTGCACGAGATGCCCGCCGGAGCGGACGCGCTCGGTCCTGACAACGTACTGACGATTATGGCCGGCGTAACCACCGGCGCGGCGATTTCCGGCCAGAGCCGCGTTAACGTCAATGCCAAGTCGCCGGTCAGTGGGGCGATCGGCGATTCGCAGGGCGGCGGCTTCTTCCCGGCCGAGCTCAAGTTTTCCGGCTTCGATGGGATCGTCATCAAAGGTAAGTCACCCAAACCGGTTTACTTATTGCTCAAGGATGGCAAAGCTGAATTGCACAATGCCGCCCATTTGATGGGCAAGGTCACTGGCGAGGTAGATGCTGCGCTGAAAGAGGAGCTCGGCGACCCGAAGATCGAAATCCTCCAACACGGCCCGGCCGCTGAGAAGGGTGTGCTTTTCTCCTCTCTGGTCAGCATGTGCAACCGCAACAATGGACGCACGGGCATGGGGCTGGTGATGGCCAGCAAGAATCTCAAGGCGGTTGTGGTGCGCGGCACGAAGAAGCCCGAACTGGCCGACGCCGCGGCCCTGACGGCCCTCAACCGCACTGGCCCGGTTTTGCTGAAGGCAAACCCGGATGTGGAAGGCCTGGGCAAATACGGCACGGCCAGCGTGGTCGTTCCGCAGCACTCGTTTGGTTCGCTGCCCACCCGCAACTACACCGAGGGTCAGTTCGAGCAGGCCGAAGCGCTCGGCGGTGAGACACTCTACAATACCTTCCTGGTCGGCGCGGCGGAGGGTAAGCAGGATAGCAAGGGCCGTGATACATGCTACGCCTGCATCGTGCGCTGCAAGCGCGTTGTGGAAATCAAGGAAGGCGCGTACAAGGTTGATCCGCTCTATGGTGGGCCTGAATATGAGACACTCGCCACGATGGGTTCGTATTGCGGCGTCAGTGACCTGGCGGCGGTCTGCAAAGCGAACGAGATTTGCAACCAGCATGGCGTGGATACCATATCTTGCGGCGCGACCATCGCCTTTGCCATGGAATGCTACGAGAAGGGCATCATCACCAAAGAGCAGACTGGCGGCATCGAGCTTAAATTCGGCAATGCCGAAGCATTGCTGGAGACACTTCAGCAGATCGTTACCAATTCTGGCCCGTTGGGCAAAGTGCTCTCTCAAGGCTCGGCGCGGGCGGCCAAAGTGTGGGGCAAAGGCGCGGACGAGTTCTTGGTCACCGTCAAAAATCACGAGGCCCCGGCGCACATGCCGCAGGCCAAGCGTTCACTGGCGCTCATCTACGCCGTCAACCCCTTCGGGGCGGACCACCAATCCAGCGAGCACGACTGGATGTACGAGGAAGGCATCGCCTCCGACCTTTATATGCAGCACCTGGCACCAATGGGTCTGACCGAAAAGCAGGCCCCGATGAGCCTGGGCTTCGAGAAAGTCCGCTTTGCCTATCTCACCGAGTGCTTCTACAGCATGATGGACTCGCTGGAGCTGTGCCAGTTCGTCTGGGGTCCGGCCTGGTGTCTCTACGGGCCGACTGAGGCGGTGGAGCTTGTCCGCGCGGTCACCGGATGGGACTTCAGCGTGGATGAACTCGTGACCGTCGGCGCGCGGCGTCTGAACCTGATGCGCACGTTCAACGCCCGCGAGGGTTTTGCCCGTAAAGATGATAAATTGCCAAAGAAGTTCTTCAAGGTGCTGACCGGCAGCGGGCCGACAGCTGGCATCGCGCTCGACATCGAAGAAGTCGAAGCTGCTCTCGACCAGTACTACGAGCTGGCCGGTTGGACGAAGGATGGCATCCCGACTGCCGCGACGCTCAAAAAGCTCGACCTTGAGTGGGCAGCAGCGCACCTGCCGTAACCGTTTGTGCTATACTCTGGGTGCGTCGTAATGACCCAATCTACCCCCAGACAAATCCTATGACCCTCTATTCTGATAACTTTCCCCACCTTTCCCCCGTCTGGACGCGCTACACGCCCATCGTCTCCGAGCGCGCTGAGGGGTGTTATGTCTACGACCAGGATGGCAGTGCCTACCTGGATTTCACCTGCGGCATCGGCGTGACTAATACCGGTCACTGCCACCCGAAGGTCGTCGCCGCTATTCGCGAGCAGGCCGGACTGTTCCTGCATGCCCAGATCAATATCATCGTCCACAAGCCGGTACTCGAATTGGTGCAGGAATTGCGCACCATTGTCCATCCCTCGATTGACGGCTTCTTCTTCAGCAATTCTGGCGCGGAGGCGCTGGAGGGCGCGGTCAAGCTGGCGCGCGCCGCCGCTGGACGCCCGAACATCATCGTCTTCCAGGGCAGCTTCCACGGGCGCACCTCCGGCACGATGGCGATGACCACCTCCAAGACCATCTACCGCGCCGGTTACCAGCCGCTTCCAGCGGGTTTCTTCGTCGCGCCGTATCCATACGCTTATCGCTACGGCTGGGATGAGGAGACTACCGGTCAGTGGTGTTTGAACGAGTTGGAATTCCTGCTCGCCTCGCAGACCGCGCCATCCGAGACGGCCGCGATCTTGATTGAGCCCGTCCTCGGCGAGGGCGGCTACGTGGTGCCTCCGGCGTCATTCCTGAAGGGACTGCGTGAAATCTGCGATAAGCATGGCATCCTGCTCATTTTTGACGAAGTCCAATCCGGCTTCGGGCGCACCGGCAAATGGTTCGCCCAGGAGCATTTTGAGGTCGTGCCGGACATTATGACCGTTGCCAAAGCCATCGCTTCCGGTTTGCCGCTTTCGGGCGTGTTCAGCCGCCTCGACTTGATGAAAAAATGGACGCCCGGTTCACACGGCGGGACGTATGGCGGCAATGCCGTCGCCTGCGCGGCGGGCGTGGCTACTATCCGGGCTATGCGGGATGAAGATATGATCGGCAACGCGGCCCGGCGTGGGGTTCAGTTGACGTCCGGTTTGCGGAAGCTCCAGGAGGAGTATCCCGCCATCGGCGACGTGCGCGGCCTGGGGCTGATGGTCGCCACCGAATTTCGTACGTCCAAAAACAAACCGGATAAGGATACCGCCAAGGCACTCATCCACGCCTGCCAGGATCGCAAGCTGCTGTTGCTCTCCTGCGGCACGTTCGATAACAGCATCCGCTGGATCCCACCGCTGATCGTCAGCGAGAAGCAGATCAGTGATGCACTCGGTATTTTCGGTGAAGCACTGAAAGAAGTGGTGCACTAGAATTACCCCTCGCTTATGACCGTTCGTTTTCATCCTCATGCGCTTGAAAGGATGACCGAACGCGGTGCTTCTGAAGAGGAAGTCCGCGCTGCTGTCCAAGTTGGTGAGCAGTTTCCGGCCAAATTTGGGCGTGTAGGGTTTCGTCGAAATTTCCCATTCGAACGCTTGTGGCGCGGGCAAGTTTACGCGACGAAACAGATAGAGGCTTACACTGTGCGGGAAGGCCCGGATGACTGGCTGATCATCACAGTGATTACGCGTTATTTCTAGGAGTGCAGCTATGCGTTTTACGTATGATCCTCGTTACAACATCGCTTATATTCGCTTCCAGGAGAAAGGGGTTGAGGCTGAGGCGATCCGTGTCAGCGACGAACTCATTGTGGATATGGCTCCCGATGGGACGATCTACGGTATCGAGCTTTTGAACGCCAATGCCCAGTTGCGGCGCGAAGATGCTGGCGAATTGGTGGTCGTCAATGAGGCTACAGGGGAACGCACCGAACTTCCTCTGGCGCAGTAGGACAGAGCAATGCCTATGGACATCTGGCGCGTCAACGTCCGCGCGCGGATCCTGAGCCGGCAACCTGTTCCCGAAGCCTGGGAACACCTCGGCGGGCGCGGACTTTCGGCCCGCATCTTACTCGATGAGGTTGAACCGACCTGCGACCCCCTTGGCCCACAAAATAAGCTCATCTTTGCTCCCGGCCTGTTGGTGGGACACATGCTCTCCTCCTGCGACCGCATCTCGGTCGGCGGCAAGTCCCCGCTGACCGGCGGCATCAAGGAAAGCAACGCCGGCGGGACAACCGGTCTGCAAATGGCGCTGATGGGTATCAAAGCGCTGATTATCGAAGACATGCCCGAAGATGATCGTTGGTGGATACTGCATCTCAGCTTGCAAGGGGCGCGCTTCGAGCCGACCTTTAGGGTCTCTGAAGACCCTAAAGGCCTCATTGGTTTGGGTGTTTACGAGACGGCGGCGCGCCTGCTCGATAAATATGGGGAGAAGGTCGCTATTTCTCTGATTGGCCCCGGCGGCGAGATGAAGATGACCGCGGCCGGCATCCAGAACCTCGACAAAGATCGCGTCCCTTCCCGCATCGCGGCGCGCGGCGGCCTGGGCGCGGTGATGGGCAGCAAGGGTCTGAAAGCGGTGGTCTTCGATGCGGCGGGATGCCAGAAGCCGCCCATCGTTGATCCAGAGGCTTATAAAGAAGCGCAGAAAATCTATAACAAGGCCCTGCTGGATCACCCGCAGACCCATTCCTACCGCGATTATGGCACGGCGGCAATGGTGCAGTTGTGCCAGCGCTTTGCCTCTTTGCCGACGCGCAATTTCTCCGTGGGCCTGTTCGAGCAGGCGGATTCCATCAGCGGCGAAGCCATGCGCGACCTGTTGCTGGAACGCGGCAAGCCATCCAACCCGACCCACAACTGCATGGCTGGTTGCACCATCCGCTGCTCGAACGTTGTCGGCAGTCGGGATGGACAGGTGATCGTCGCACCGCTCGAATACGAGACCATCGGCCTGATGGGCTCAAACCTGGGCATAGATTCGCTGGATACCATTGCGCGTCTGTGCTGGCAAGCAAATGATCTTGGCCTGGATTCGATTGACGTCGGCGCGGCCTTAGGCGTGGCGGCCGAGGCCGGTCAGATGCGTTGGGGTGACGGGGAGCGGGCGCTGAAACTGATGGATGAAATCCGCGGTGCTACGCCTCTGGGCCGCGTCTTGGGGAACGGCGCGGTTGCAACCGGCAGGCATTTCGGCGTCGAGCGTGTCCCGGCCGTCAAGGGGCAAGCGATGGCCGGTTACGACCCGCGTGCCATTAAAGGCACCGGCGTGACCTACGCCACCTCGCCGCAGGGCGCGGACCACACCTGCGGACTCACCATCCGTGCCAAGATTGACCACCTCGACCCGAAGGTGCAGGTAGATGTTTCACGTACCTCCCAGATCAACATGGCCGGGTACGATACGCTCGGCGCGTGCCTCTTCGGCAGTTTCGGCTTCGCAGCCGCGCAGCCGAGGACGGTAGCTCGCCTGCTCAACGCCCGCTATGGCTGGAACGTCCCCGATGATATCCTGCAAGTTTTGGGGAAGGAGACGCTGAAACTGGAGCGCGAGTTCAATCGCCGCGCTGGGTTCGCCGCTGAAGATGACCGCATCCCTGCCTGGATGACGCGTGAGCCTCTCCCGCCGACGAACGCGGTGTTCGATGTGCCGGAAGAAAACTTGGACAGAATTTTCGAGTGGTGATGGGTTGGTCAAACGTCAAACGTCGAGAGTCGGACTCTGGACGTTCGACTTTCGACGTTTTTCTAAGCCACCAAAGGGATTCGAACCCTTGACCTGGCGTTTACGAAACGTCTGCTCTACCGGCTGAGCTATGGTGGCTTACAGCGGCGGGGATTATAACAGTATTCTAAATAATGGGGTAGAATTTCAGCATGACTTCCTTGCCGCGCATCGCCATGCTTTCCTATCACACCTGCCCGCTGGCAACCCTGGGGGGGAAGGAAACCGGCGGAATGAATGTTTACGTCCGCGACCTGACCCGGCAACTCGGCAGCATGGGCGTGCGGGTGGACGTGTTCACCCGTTCACAGGATGAACACGTGCCGCACGTCTTGCACGACCTGGGCTACGGCAACCGCGTCGTTCACGTGCCGGCCGGACCCGAGGTGCCGCTCCCCAAAAAACAACTGGCCGGGTATGTCCCGCAATTCGTCGAGGGCATCCGGCGCTTTTCTTCCGAAAAGGAGATGCGGTACAACCTTATCCACAGTCATTACTGGATGTCGGGCCTGGCTGCGGACACCTTGAAAGCGGACTGGGCCGCGCCCATCATCCACATGTTCCATACCCTGGGGGAGATGAAGAACCGGGTGGCGCGCTCCGAGGCTGAGAAGGAGGGCGCGTACCGGCTGGACGGTGAGCGGCGCGTCCTGGCGCGCGCCGACCGCATCGTCGCCGCGACGCTCGCCGAGCGTGCCCAGCTCGAGTGGCTGTACAAGGCCAATGTCCGCAAGATTACCGTCATCCCGCCGGGTGTGGATACCTGTCACTTTTATCCCATCCCCGTTGATGAGGCCAAGCAGTTCGTCGGTGTCCCGCCGGAGAAATGTTTCCTGCTTTATGTTGGCCGGATTGAGCCGCTCAAGGGTGTGGACACCTTGCTTCACGCCGTGGCGCTGTTGCGCGAGCGGAAGATCTGTCCAAAGCAGTCGGTGTGCCTCTCGATCATCGGCGGCGAGCCGGATACGAGCCCCGAGGAAATGGACGCAGAAATGGCGCGGCTGCAGCAGCTCTGTTCGCAGCTTGGCATGGACGATGTGGTAGTCTTTCTGGGAAAGCGCAGCCAGGACACGCTCCCATATTACTATTCGGCGGCGCAGGTGGTGGTGGTTCCATCGCATTACGAGTCGTTCGGCATGGTCGCCTTGGAGGCTATGGCTTGCGGGACGCCGGTCATCGCCTCGCAGGTGGGCGGGCTGGCTTATCTTGTCCAGGATGGTGTGACCGGTTACCACGTCCCGGACGGCGACCCCGAGGCCTTGTGCGAAAAGCTGGCCTCCTTGCTGGGCGACGAGGCATTGCGCCGTAACCTGGGCCGCAACGCGGCCGAGTACGCTCAGAACTACGCCTGGGAAAAGATCGCGAAGCAGATCGTGGGGGTGTATGAGGAGTTGGCGAGGAGCTGATTGAGGCTTTTGATAGAGTATCTTCGCGCCGAGCGGGGGCCCTAAGCTTGCCGTCTCGCGCTGATGTGATTGGAGGGATCGAGTTCACGTAGAACAGCGTTGAGCCGTCAATTTCCTCAGTGCTCATCTGGGGAGTGCCATTTAACGTCTGAACACGTTAGGGAATTGTTCCGGGTGCTTCAGAGCCTCCAACTCGATATCAATATCCAACTCAGGCCAGTGGACGCCATCGTAAGACGCTCTGAAGTTGTGGATTTGGGCCACAGTCGCATCCTGGAAATCTGGGTAATCAGCAAAGGAGATGAAATATTCTCCCTCGGAGGTCAATAGCCAGAAGCCGTCTCTTTCGATGTTAGTGACAATAACTTCATTTTGCAAAGTGTTTGTTCCAATCATCTCTGAACTTCTCCTCGTATTTTTCGACGAGTCGTTGTATCTCCTTGAGTTGGTATTGTTTCAGATCGCGGAAATCAGCCAACGCGACAATCGGTTCGAGCCAGAATTTTGCCTTTCCATCCGAAGTTTCAACGTGTATATGAATTCGATCTTCTTCCCGGCTGTTGAAGTAGAAACGATAGGGCCCTTCGCGATGGACTGTAGGTGACATTGGGTCTTTATTCCTTCATCTTTACATAAAACAGCGTCGAGCCGTCAATCTCCTGGGTGCGCATCTGGAAGTAATCCTTGTAGTTGGCGATCAGCCGCGAGAGCTGACGTTGGCCGTAAGTGCGTGGGTCGAACCCAGGATCGAGCTGGTACAGGGCATTGCCCACATGATCCAGCCGCGCCCAGCCGTCTTCCTGTACGGCCATCTCGAAAGCCTGGCGGAAGAGCGGCATCGGTTCGGGTTCTTGCTCCGGCTCGACCTTTTTCTTGGTGGTCTTGCGCTGGCCGCGCGGGCGCTCGGCCTTTTTCTCGGCCACCAGGTTTTCGGTGTAGACAAACACGTCGCAGGCGTTGACAAACGGCTTGGGCGTGTTCTTCTTACCAATCCCCATCACGAAAACGCCCGCTTCGCGGATGCGGGTCGCCAGCCGCGTGTAGTCGCTGTCGCTGGAGACCAAGCAGAATCCATCCACCACACTGCTGTGCAAGATGTCCATGGCGTCAATGATCATGGCACTGTCGGTGGCGTTTTTGCCAATCGTGTAGCGGAATTGTTGTACAGGTTGGAACGCGTGGTAATTCAGCGTGTCTTTCCAGGAGTTCATGCTGGAGGTCGTCCAGTCGCCGTAGATGCGCCGGAGGGTTACCAACCCGTATTTCCCCGCCTCTACCAACATTTGCTGCAGCAGGCTGGATTGGGCGTTATCGCCGTCAATCAAGATGGCGATCTTATGACGAGATAGAGAAGAGAGTTGTTCATCAGACATGCCTACATTATAAGTCAATTGCCGCATTCTTTACACAAACTTTATGCTGCTTTCATGTTCTCTTTATCGCACTTGTTTATACTCTGGCTGTAAAAAAAAGCACGGAGACGTGCAATCCTTTTAGAGGAGTGAACCGATGAGCAAAATTCTGAAAACCACAATTATTGTTATTGCCGCCCTGGCGCTGGCAGGCGGCTCCCTGTACGCAGGCTGGGCGGTCGCCAATCGGACGCAAACTGCCACCACGCCTGTCACCACTGGCTGGGGCTACAGCTTTGGCCCTGGGATGATGGGGCGCGGTTTCCGCAATGGTGTGCAGGGGTACGGCTATGGCGGTATGATGGGCGGATACGGTTACTCGTCCGGCGCGGCTGCGAACCTCACGCCGCTGACCATTGACCAGGCCACGCAGGCCGCCGAGAGATACCTGGCCAACCTGAACCTCCCCGACCTAAAGATCGCCGAGGTGATGATCTTCGACAACAACGCCTACGTGCGCGTGGTCGAGCAGAGCACGGGCATCGGCGCCTTCGAACTGCTGGTTGACCCGGCCACGCAGGTGGCTTACCCCGAATACGGTCCGAACATGATGTGGAATCTCAAGTACGGCGGCCTGAATCATCGGGGGATGATGGGCGGCTACGCCTGGAGCACGACTCCAGCAGATATCTCGGCCGAGATGCCCGTCTCTGCGCAGCAGGCGCTTGAGGCCGCGCAGAAGTACCTGGATACCTATCAGCCCGGCATGAAAACTGCTGAAGATGCCGATCCATTCTACGGCTACTACACGATTGACACACTGCGGGATGGCAAAGTGGTTGGAATGCTCTCCGTCAATGGTTACACTGGCCAGGTCTTCCTCCACGCCTGGCACGGAAACTTCATCCAGATGAGCGAAGAGTAGCGGGGGAAAGTCCGATTTTGGGGTGTGGGCGGCGTAGCCGCCCACACCCCAAAATCGGTTATTATTGCAGTATGGCAAAAATCCTGGTCGTTGACGACGAACCCAGCATCCTGAAACTGGTCACGGCTTACCTCGAGCCGGAAGGTTACGAGGTCTACACCGCCGCAGACGGCCCCTCCGGGCTGAAGGCCGCCCGCGCCTACAAGCCGGACATCCTCATTCTGGACATTATGCTGCCTGGCATGGACGGCATCGAGCTGCTTTCCAAGTTGCGCCGCGAATCGAACGCTTACGTGATCATGTTGACCGCCAAGACCGAGGAGATAGATAAGGTCGTCGGCCTTTCGGTTGGGGCGGACGATTACGTCACCAAGCCGTTCAGCCCGCGCGAGTTGACGGCGCGCGTCAAGGCGGCGCTGCGCCGTCTGCAAACAGGGGCAGGTCCAGTGTCCGAGAACGCCGTGCTGGCTTTTCGCCACGTGCGCATAGATGTCGGCGCGCGACAGGTCTCGGTGGATGACCGTCCAGTTGTCCTGACCTCCATTGAGTTCGACCTGCTCAAGGCGCTGGCCGAAAATCGCGGCCGCGTCTTGACCCGTGAGCAGTTGCTCCAAAAAGTCTGGGGCTATGAATATTTCGGCGATACCCGTGTCGTGGATGTGCATCTGGGCCACGTCCGCCAGAAATTGGGGGAGGGTGGTGGCTTCATTGCCACTGTACGCGGCGTGGGCTACCGCTTCGAGGATGAAAACACATGATCGAAACCATTCGCCGCCATCTGGGCGTCAAGCTCTTTCTTTCGTATCTGGTCGTCATCCTGGTCGGCGTAATCGTTTTGGCAAGCACCACGCAATTTGCCCTGCCGGGCGTGTTGAACCGACACCTGGCTCACATGTACGGCATGATGGGCACTGGCATGATGGCCGGCCCCGGCACGGGGCAGGGAGGCGGTCAGGCGCAAGACCTTTACACCGCTTTTCGCGCCTCGTTCAACGAAGCTTTAGCCTGGGCGGTTTTGGCCGCCGTCGCATTTGCATTGGTGGTCAGTGTGCTCTTCAGCCGGGGTGTGAATGCCCCCGTGCGCGCCATGATGTCGGCCAGCCAGCGCATCGCCGAAGGATATTACCACGAGCGCGTGCAGATGCGCGGCGCGGACGAACTCGGTCAGCTTGCGGAACGTTTCAACACCATGGCTGGCAAGCTCGAACAGGTCGAGACGATGCGCCGCCAGTTGATCGGCGACGTGACCCACGAGCTGCGTACGCCGCTCACGGCCATCAAGGGTTCGATGGAAGGCCTGATTGACGGCGTCTTGCCCGCCACCGATGAGACCTTTGGACAAATTTATCAGGAAGCTGACCGGTTGAGCCGTTTGGTGGACGATTTGCAGGAGCTCAACCGTGTCGAGGCAGATGCGTTCAAGCTGGACCTCAAGCCGGTTGCGGTGGCGGACCTGGTGAATGCCGCTGTGGCGCGGCTTGGACGCCAATTCGAAGAGAAGGGCGTGGCCTTGACCTCCAACTTGCCAGCCAACCTGCCGCTCGTCCAAGCGGACGAGGACCGCGTCGGACAAGTGCTACTCAATCTGATCGGCAACGCGCTGCAATACACGCCTGCGACAGGGGAGGTGCAGGTTTCTGCGGCTCGTGGCGGCGACGAGGTAGAGGTCAGTGTGAGGGATACCGGTCTCGGCATCCCGGCTGAGCATCTCCCTCACATTTTCGACCGCTTCTACCGGGTTGACCGCTCGCGCTCGCGCCGCGCTGGCGGCGGTAGTGGTATCGGCCTGACTATTGCCAAACGCCTGGTCGAGGCGCACGGAGGGCGGATCTGGGTCGAGAGCGAAGGGGAAGGGAAGGGCAGCAAGTTCACGTTTACGTTGAAGGCGGTGAAGTAAAGCTCTAATGTAACTCTTACATTAGAGTTCTCTAAACACCTGCAAAAACTATTGATTTTCGTGCCATTTTATGAGAAAATATAGTTGCCCGTCGTTGGGTGCCCCCCTCACCCAGCGGCGGGTATTTTATGGTAGCTAAATCGCCACCATCCTTCGCAGCGCCCCCGGCGAGGCTCGAACTCGCAACCACTGGATTCGAAGTCCATTACTC
>CAYZIQ010000003.1:0-15327 GCA_964478375.1 uncultured Chloroflexus sp.
GTCTCTATCAAATTGGGTTACGCCGTATCTTTGCATAATTGCAACTCCTTTCTAAGCCGCAAAGGATTTACTGGATTTCAGCACTTCATATTCATACTGCTTAACAAGCGTATCGTAATCTAAAAAATTTATCCTCCCCCTAATTTCGTCGAATGCACTCCGTTGAACCTTCTGCTCGAACTCACCTCGCCTGTTTCCGTGTGCAACTATCACCATTCGCGTGTAGAAGTCCTGGAATTCATAAAACTTTATCAGCGAGTTTTGAAAATCAGTAGAATGCTCAACCTCAAACATGCTGTTTGGCATTCGACGTGCATTGAACCATACTACATCAACGGTTTCGCACCTTTTTACAAAAACACCGTAGCTAAAATTCGGAATCTCATGTAGGGTTCGTATTCCAGCCAATGATTTTTGGATAAACAATTTGTTTTTGTCTTGATTGGGGATGAAGGTCAGAAAACCGCGAAGATTACCAATAATTGCCAAAAGACCTTGATAATATGAATGGCTCTGGTCAATCGCTTGGGGTGTCGTATCTCGCTCTTCGGTAATATCAAGTTCGCTCTTTTGAGATTGCAAAGCCCATAACCCCGGCCTAACCCTGAAAACCTCAGGTCGTGTCTGAACGATACGTCGAATTGAAGCGAAAGGTGTTTTAGTATTCCACTTGCATTCCTTAATTTTCATAACTTCCACATAAAGCTCGGCAAGTGTTGCCTGCCCACCAAGCTTCTCAAGGGTTTGAATCACCGCCTCATATTGTTTCATGGATCAATCCTCGTAACTGCCGGTGAGCAAAATACCCTTGCATGTTTGTGGAGAACCCTTCGCCATCAACCACTACAATTCCAGGAATTGGCCAGTGCGCAATGTCTTGAATTGTAGCAGGGATTTTTTCTTCCGCCGTTCATTTTATGGCCTGATACTTGCACTCGATGCCAAGCCTTTTCCCCGTTGGCTCATGTGCAACCACTACATCATAAAACATCTCTGTCCCCATAAACGGCGTGCTGCTACAACTTCGATCTCGGCTTTAAGGCCAAGGTTTTTGGCAAGTTCAACAACCTTGCGCTTAAGTTCATCACCACTTTTGGGTGCAGTTCCTTTTCCTGGCATATGAGTCTCTCCTCTGTGTACTCCCTCTTATTTTACCACTCAGATGTTCTAATTTTGGCAAATGAACCATTGCGCCACCACCTGACTTAGAAGACCTCAACCTAAGATACCAAACACCCATTCACTAAAATTATTATAGTGGCTGTTTCCGGAAAGTCAAGTACTATACCCAAAAATTCGCGTTTCATCCCTTTTGGGTACACGTCCGCGTTCACCTGCGTCGCCTCCTGTTACAATAATAATCTTGATTTGCTCTGCTGCAATCATATAAAAGCCTACCGTTTCAAGTGTCATTGCGAGGAGCGACCCGCACCCCGTTCGGGCCGGGAGACCCGGCCCCGCCGGGGCGAGACGGCCTGCGGTGTGGGCAGGTGAGCGACGTGGCAATCTCGCTGCTCAGGTAAGTTGAGATTGCCACGCACCCTTCGGGTGCTCGCACATCGTCCCCGAAGGGGAATGACATCCTTGCAACAAAGCAATCTTGATTAAAATAAACCCTATGTCAACTCGATTGGATACCTGGCGTCTCATCCTTACCCCTCTCACGCGTGGCGCGTGGAACATGGCTGTGGACGAGGCTCTGCTCGAAGCGGTTGGGCGGGGTGGGTCGCTGCCGGTCTTGCGCCTCTATTCCTGGCAGCCGCCCTGCCTCTCGCTCGGTTATGCCCAGCCATTTTCCGATGTGGATATTCCACGCCTGAAAGCGCGTGGCTGGGAGCTTGTCCGCCGCCCGACTGGCGGGCGCGCCATCCTCCACACCGACGAGTTGACCTATTCGGTCATCGCGCCGCTGAATGAGCCCCGTCTGGCCGGGACGCTGTTGGAAAGCTACAATCGCCTGGCGGGGGCTTTGCTGGCTGCTTTGCACAGCCTCGACCTGCCGGTGGAAATGCAGGCACGCTCGCCTGCCCCGCGGACTGAAAATACCAACCCGGTCTGTTTCGAAGTACCCTCAACCTACGAGATCACCGTCGGTGGGAAGAAACTGGTCGGCTCGGCGCAGGCGCGGCGGAAGGATGGCATCCTTCAGCACGGCTCGCTGCCTCTGACCGGCGACCTAGCGCGCATCACCCAGGTCCTTGCCTTCCCGGACGAAGCCGCCCGGGGGCGCGCCGCCGAACGTTTGCTGAATAGGGCTACGACGGTCGAGTCTGCATTGGGGCGGCCGGTCGCCTGGGAAGAGGCCGCGCAGGCCTTTACCGTCGCCTTCCGCGACGTGCTAAACCTGGATTTGCAGCCGGGCTATCTCACCCCGACCGAAGAAGCCCGCGTCGAAGGATTGGTAGAAAACAAATATGCCCATCCGCAGTGGACAGAGCGGGCAACCGGTTAAATGCGGAAGGTTGAAGGCTCCTCCTCTAACCTTCAACCTTCCAGATTGGGATAATTTCAATAGGTTTGATTGAAAACCACCTCGGGATAACCCAGTGCCCGGAACAGCCGCGAGAGATAGGTTTCCGCGTTGCCCTGCGCCAAGTCCAGGATGCCATCTTCGAGGGCCGCTTTGCGGATCTCCTCTTCAGCTGCCTGCCGGGCGGCAGTCTCCAGATTGACATCGCCCTTCGTTAAGAGGCCAGTCTCACGGTCGTAAACGTAAGATTTCTGATTGTCCAGGGTCGCACTGAAGACCTCGGCCTGCGGCAGGTGAACGTACAGGATATCATCCTTCACGGCTAAATCTTCGGGGTCGAGTTTCTCCAAATCCACCCCGGCGATGACTATCCCATGCGCCACGAACAGCAGCTTGTCGCCGAAAAACGGCCCAAAGAGTCCCTGGTTGGTCTCGGCGGTGATGACCTTCTCGACCGTGTACTGGATAGTCTCCAGCCGGGCCAGTGAACGTACCTCATGCACAATCGTGACTGGGTCCGGCAGGATCGTTGGGGTGGGGTGCAGGAGCCCGGCCACTTGCGTGCTCAGCTCGCGGTTGGTCTGCTGCAGAGGCTGTATTGCACTGCGGATATTATCGTTGATGCTGTTGAAAGCGTTGACAACAGCCCAAACAAGGATGAAGGCAAGAATGATAAGCAGAATTCGCACAACTGTCCTGTTCATATTTTGATTATAGTCGAATTCATGAGACTTGGCACTTGCCTTTACACACATTTCGAGTTATCATCACAACGTCAAATGGGGAATATATCCCCCCCCAACCCTATTCTTTTTTGAGAGGAGAAGACGATATGAAAAAGTTTTACCTGTTCCTTTCATTGCTGGTAGCCGCGACGATGCTGCTGGCAGCCTGCGGACCCACGCCGCCATCGCTGGGCACTGCGGAGAATCCGCTCATCATGGCGCTGGCCCCCTCCGCCACTACGCAGGAATTGCAGAGCGGCGGTCAGGCCATTGCCGACAAACTGAGCGAGATGACCGGTTACACCATCAAAGTCAGTGTGCCGACCAACTATGCGGCGATGATCGAAGCCATGGGCGCCGGACAGGCGCACATCGGCTGGCTGGCCCCTACGCAGTACGTCGTGGCACACGCCAAGGGCTACGCTGACGTGGCGCTCTCCACCGTCCGCTTCGGCTCGGATCACTATGGCTTCCAGTTCGTTGCCAACGCCGCGGCCGGTTTCACCTCCTACTATGACGCCGCCACCGGCAAGGATACGGCCGACGCCGCCACCGCCCTGGCTCAGTTCGCCGACAAGAAGCCCTGCTGGACCGATCCGCTGTCGTCCTCCGGCTATGTGCTGCCCTCCGGCTTGCTTGCCGCGAACAATATCAAGGTCAAGACCGGCGCTTTCGTTCAGGGCCACCCCGTGGTCATCAAGTCGGTTTATCTCAGCCCGAAGGGCGAGATCTGCAACTTTGGCGCCACCTACATTGACGCCCGCACCGCGGTTACCACGGACTTCCCGGATGTCAATGATAAGGTCATCATCATCTGGGTCTCCGAGCCGTTCATCCCGAACGACAACGTCTCCTTCGCCACCAGCGTCCCGGCCGATATCCGCGAAAAACTGACCCAGGCGCTGCTCGAACTTGCTTCCACCGAGGAAGGCAAAGCGTTGTTGAAGAGCGGCGGGTACAGCATCGAGGGTTTGAAGGTTGTAGACGACACCTTCTACGATGATTATCGCGTCTACCTCGAGGCCTCCGGCATAGACCCCCTGTCACTCTTCAAGTAACTCGTCCCATCCACAAAAGAGGGAGGGCGTTATGTCCTCCCTCTTTTTTCGCCCGCCCTCACCCCCGTCCCCTCTCCCTATTTGGGGAGAGGGGTGCAGGGTGAGGGCCACGAGGCCCCCATGTTGCGGATCCAGAACCTGAGCAAAACTTATCCCAGCGGCACGCAGGCGTTGAAGAATGTTTCGTTCGATGTGAGGGACGGTGAGTTCCTCGTGGTCATCGGCCTCTCGGGATCGGGCAAGTCCACGCTGTTGCGCTGCATCAACCGTTTGATTGATCCCACCGAGGGCAAGGTCTATTGGGATGAGGTGGACATCACCGCCGCGCCGCCTACCAAATTGCGCCACATCCGGCGCAAGATTGGCATGGTGTTTCAGCAGTTCAATCTCGTCAAGCGCTCGAGCGTGATCACCAACGTGCTCTCCGGGCGGCTGGGATACGTCAACCCGTGGATGAGCCTGCTGGGATTGTGGCCTTCCGAGGAACGGAAGCGCGCCTTGCAGGCCCTCGAGCGGGTGGGGATCGCGGATAAGGCCAGCGACCGCGCCGACGCGCTCTCCGGCGGGCAGCAGCAGCGCGTGGGTATCGCCCGGGCGCTTATGCAGGACCCGAAGTTGATCCTGGCCGATGAGCCGGTGGCCAGTCTCGACCCGGTGCTCTCCCATTCCATCCTGCAATATCTGGAGCAACTCAACAAAGAGGGGATCACCGTCATCTGCTCGCTGCACTTTTTGGATCTGGTCCATCGCTACGCCACGCGCGTCATCGCCCTCAAGGACGGCGTCAAGGTTTTCGAGGGGTCGGCGCAGGAAATTGACCGCGCCAAGTTTAAGGAAATCTACGGGGAAGAGGCGCAGGAAGTGCGCGCCGCCTCGCTGTGAGGGTGGATATGACCAACGAAACGGCAACCCGCCGTCCCGTGGTCCGAAGCGGAATCGCCTCGGCTCTGGTCCCCGGCCTGGGACAGTTCCTGCGGGGCCAGCGCTATCGCGGCGTCGGAATCCTAATCGGCTTCCTCGTCATGCTGGTGACGGTGGCCTGGTATAAGGATCCCGCGTGGTACGCGGTGCCGGTGCTGATCTGGCTGTGGAACGTGTGGGACTCCATCAGTCTGGCGCGGAACCGCGTTCGATCCGTGCTTCTGCCGGTGTTGATCGGCCTGACCGCCGCGTACGGCATCGGCTGGCAGGTGGTGGGAATTGACTTCAGCAACGCCGACATGAACCGCGCGGTCAACGCAGTCTTACGCCCAATGCTCCATCCCGATTTCATCCAAAGTCGTAGGGAACACAATCAAATGTGGGTGCAGGTGCAGGTGCCATGTTCCAGCGAACCGCCGAAGGCGCTACGCGAGGACGGAGGCAAAACTGCAACCGTGATCCCCGATTGCGGCCCGGTGGGCGAGACGCTCATCGTCAGCGTCAGCGGCATGTGGCCCGACACCGAGACGAACGTGCTCTGGCGTACGCCCATCGGCGACCCAAAGATGGTCGGCGAGGGCGAGTCTCAGATGCTGGTGGTGACCACCGACGAGAGCGGCTCACTGACCACGACGATCCGTGTGCCCAGCACCGCGCTGGTGGCCGCGCCCGATCCCACGCTTCCGCAATTCCATCGCGTCTACTTCGACCAGTATCGTCCCATCGGCGGATACGAATTGTCATTCATCGGCAACGAGGTGCTCAAAGGTGCACTGGATACGGTGGCCATGGCCTTGCTGGCCACCGGGCTGGGAATGGTGTTTGCCATTCCCATTTCGTTCCTCGCCGCGCATAATTTGATGGGCGGCAACCCGATCACTTATTCCATTTACGTCGTCGTGCGTACTCTGCTGAACATTTTGCGCTCCATCGAATCGCTCATCATCGCCATCGTGTTTGTGAAAATCGTGGGCCTGGGGCCTTTCGCCGGTATGCTGGCAATGGCATTGCATTCTATTGCCGCTCTCGGCAAATTATATTCCGAGGTCATCGAAGGCATTGACCCCGGCCCCATCGAGGCCACCCGCGCAACTGGCGCGAACTGGATCCAGACCGTACGTTATGCGGTCATCCCGCAGATCGTTCCTCCTTTTACCGCATTCACGATCTATCGCTGGGATATCAACGTGCGTATGGCTACCATCATTGGTTTTGTAGGCGGCGGCGGGATTGGCTTCCTGCTCATCGAATTGATCATCACAAACAACATGCGCGGTGTGAGCACAGTCTTCATCGCCATTGCGGTGATTGTCATGGTGCTGGATTATTTCAGCGCCAAAGTGCGCGAGAGGCTGGTGTAAAGTGCCGACCGCTCGCGTCACCCGCAATCTCCTCCTGCTTGTCCTCGTCACAGCCGCCTTTTGGATCTCCTTCCGCGTCACCGAGGCGGACTTTCCACGCCTGTTCAGCAACCTGTCCAATGGCAAAGAGCTTGTTCTCGCCTTCCTGACCCCGGATGTCTTCACGCGCGATGTGGAAACCCGCACCATCTCCATTGCTTTCCCCATTCCATGCGACTCGGCCCCCGTCGAGAGCGAAATTCCTTCCAGCGGGCCGCGCCTCGTCCCCAGCGTGGACTGCGCCGACCCGCTCACCAAATTCAACCTCGAAGGCTTCGATCTGGCGCCTAATTCCGAGGTGGCCGTCCGCTGGAAATTGCCGGACGGACGCACCATGACCGCCTTTCATACGCAAACGGATGCGGACGGTTACTTCTCGTTCGAAGTGGAAACGCGCCCCATCCAAAAAACTGTGAACAGCATTGCCAGCCGCCTCGAAGTGGATACGCTCACGCCCGTTGGCGGTCTCAAATCCAGCCAGGCTTTGAAGGATGTGCTGGATAATATGTTCGTCACCATCTTCATGGCCTTGCTTTCCACCACCCTCGCCACGATCATTGCCGCGCCGCTCAGTTTCCTCGCGGCCAGCAACATCACCCGCAAGGGAATCATAGGAACGACGGTTTATTACGTTTTTCGTTCTTTTTTCAACCTGATGCGCTCCTACGACCCGTTGGTGATGGCCACGGTCTTCGGCTTCTGGCTGAGTTTCGGCCCATTCCCCGGCTTCCTCGCGCTCACGGTGGTCACGATTGCCTCCCTCGGCAAGCTGTTCTCCGAGGCCGTCGAGAACATCGACAAAGGTCCGCTCGAAGCGCTGCAAGCCACCGGCGCGCCTTCGCTGCACACCGTCCGCTACGGCGTCGTCCCGCAGGTCATCCCTGACTTCATCTCGTACATCATCTACCACTGGGACATCAACGTCCGCATCTCGACCATCATCGGTTTTGTGGGCGGCGGCGGAATCGGTTACTATCTCAACCTGAGCATCAACGACTTCAAATGGCATCAGGCTGGCACAGCCGTCTGGGCCATCGTGATCGTCGTCTGGGCAATGGACTTCCTCAGCGCCGAGGTGCGCAAACGGCTGACATAGCATCATACGTTTTATCTGTGGTTGATTTGATTGAGGAATGCTCAATCCCAAGAAACCGGTCAGAGACCCGTTCCCTTCGAGGGGAATCGGGTCTCTTCTTCAAGTGGTAAAATTCTGCTTGTGTGGAAGCGAATTGGCAAGATGATCTTGAAGCTTCTCCTCCTGTTTCCTATCCTCGGATTGCTGGCCCTCCTGTTGCCGCGACTGGTGACCGGTTTATATGTGCGCGGACGCGTGTACGCCGTCACTGCAGCCCCGCTCCGCCGTGCAGCCATCGTCTTCGGCGCGGGGCTGCAGCGGGATGGCTCGGCAACTCCCATCCTGCGCGACCGCGTCGCCACGGCGGCTGAGCTTTACTTCAGTGGCAAGGTCGAAAAGCTGCTGATGAGCGGTGACAATCGCTTCCTCTACTACAACGAACCCGGAGCGATGCGCGCCTACGCCCTCTCACTCGGCGTCCCTGCGGAGGCGATTGTGTTGGATTACGCCGGCCGCCGCACGTACGATACCTGTTACCGCGCCAGGGCGATCTTCGGTTTGACGGAAGCCATCCTGGTCACGCAGAGCTTTCACCTGCCGCGCGCCCTGTACACCTGCAACCAACTGGGTATGGATTCCATCGGCGTGGATGCTGACCGCCAGCCTTATCGTAAAGTTTCTATGCTATACTGGAATCTGCGCGAACTGGTTGCCACCGCCGCCGCGCTGTGGGATGTCCATGTTACGCATCCCGTGCCGGTGCTCGGTGATCCGGAGCCGATGTTTCCATGATGTATAATCAGCGAAGAGGTGAACATGTCATCTGTTCGTGAATTGCAGGCACAATACGTGACCAACGAGGCTGGCAAGAAAGTTGCCGTGATTTTGCCGATTGAAGAGTTCGAGGATTTGCTCGAAGATCTTGAAGACGTGGCCGTTCTTCTTGAAAGGCGCGATGAGCCAACCATTCCTTTTGAAAAAGTGGTTGCCAGGCTGAAGAAAAATGGCCTCTTACAAGATTGAGTTCAAGTCCTCGGCGCTAAAAGAACTCGAAAGGCTGCCACGACAGATTATTCCCAGAGTAATCGCGGCGATTAAAGGACTGGCAGAGGACCCCTATCCACCCGGGGTCAAAAAACTGATCGGTTTTGAACAAACATATCGCATTCGCGTTGGGGATTATCGTATCATGTACGAAATTCATGAAGATCGACTCATTATTGAAATCATCCGCGTCAAACACCGCAAAGACATTTACAAGAGGTAACCATGACCCGCGATGAAGCCTTAGCCCTTGTCCGTGAATACGTTAGGAACGAAAACCTCGTCAAGCATATGCTGGCGGTCGAGGCGGCTATGTGCTTCTACGCCGAGAAGTTCGGCGAAGATGTAGAAAAATGGTGTGTCGCCGGCCTGCTGCACGATTTCGATTGGGAAATCCATCCTACCCTCGAAGAGCACCCGCAAGCAGGCGAACCCATCCTGCGCCAACGCGGTGTGCCGGAAGAGATCGTCCGCGCCGTGCTCAGCCATGCTGACCATACCGGCATCCCGCGCCAGTCGCGCATGGAAAAGGTCCTCTACGCCTGTGACGAAGTGACAGGTCTAATCACCGCCGTCGCCCTCGTCCGCCCGTCCCGCTCCCTGCTAGACCTGGAACCCGCTTCCGTTAAGAAAAAATGGAAAGACAAAACCTTCGCGGCTGGCGCCAACCGCGCGGAAATCGAGAGGGCCGCCAACGAATTTGGTATAGAATTATGGGAGCACATTGGCAACGTCATCCTCGCCATGCGCCGCATCGCGCCGGCATTAGGATTGAATTGAAATTAACAGTGATCTTGACTGGCAGTGAAGGGTACCCTCTGAGTACGATGTCTCGCACCCTCATGAGGCGGAGGTAATTGTGAGCCTTCAAGGAAAAGGATTCTTTATCTCTCAGCCCTCCAAATGTGAGGGGGGCAATCCCACGGCCATCCTTTTGGCGGCTCAGGCTGCGGGGCTGAGCCACGTGGTGGTCAAGATAGCCGAGGGGACGCAGGCGTCCGAGTCGGACCCGACCGGCCGCGACCTCAACACGCCCCTCGTTCAGGTATTGCGCACTGCCGGGATCGCCGTCTGGGGCTGGCATGCCCTCTCCGGCGACGATCCAGCCAGCGAAGCTGACATCGCCGCCCGCCGCGTCCATGAGCTCGCATTGGACGGTTACGTGCTTCGCACCGGCGCGGCGTATGAGCAGCCGGGCAGAAGGCAGGCCGCGCGTGCCTTTATGGCCAAGCTGCGCGCAGAGTTGAGCAACATCCCAATCGCCCTGAGCACTTATCGTTTCCCGAATTTTCACCCCGGCTTTCCATGGGCCGCTTTCCTGGAAAAGTGCGATGTTGTCATGCCGCAAGTCCATTGGGAATCCGCCCACGATGCCGGAGCGCAATTGAAAGAAAGCCTGCGGCAGTATCGGGCGCTGCCCAATGCCCGTCCCTGCATCCCAACAGGAGCGGCCTATGGCACGCCTGACGGCTGGACACCCACGCTTGAAGATTTAGGCGATTTCCTCGCTACAGCCAAAGAGATTGGCGTCGAAGCTGTCAACTTCTTCTCATGGGATGCCTGCCGCGATCATCTCTCCCATTTGTGGGACGTGATCGCCAATTTTGCTTGGCCTGTCCCGAAACGGGTTACCACCCCCATTCCGGAACCGGTGCCGGCTATCGTAAAACCTGTGGCCGTCGCAGAGACTTTAGAAGTTGTGCCATCTGCGCCTGCCCCGAGCCAGGCATGGGATTATCCTCCCGCTGGCGGAGGGCAGCCCGTCGCGCCCCTCAGCCAGGTAGAGACGATCAAAGCACGCGTCTCTACCCAGCCCATCAAGCCGGATGCGTTTACGACCAATTATTTGAACGCCCTCAAGAGTTGCCAGGCGGCGAAAGTCTCCACTCTCTACGCCGAAGATGCTATTCACGTGCGCGGGGATAAGGTTTTGAACGGCGCGCAGGTGATCCGCTCCGGCTACGCGGCCTTCTTCTATGGTCTACCAGCTGGTGCAAAGATTGAGCTTAGCGGTGTAGAGGTGCGTGGTGACGTCCGCTATCTCGCCTGGAAGGCCGGCCCGCTGACAGTCTACGAGTCCATCGTTCTGCGGGATGGGATGATCGTGTTGGAATATACGTACGTCGAGTGAAACTCGTTTTTCTTTCCCCTGCCGGCACCTCACAATATTCTCACAAACCCACCCTGGCACGGATTGCCCACCGCCGCCTCGACAGTAAGCTCAGTGAGATCAATCAGTGCCGAGAAAACGGTTTTGACCTTCCCTGCCGGGTCGTGCCAACAGAGCGCATCTCATCGAGAACCCATGGAAAGGCACGTTGCACTGCAGACCGGTAGGATTGCACAGCCCGGCGGTAGTCTTCCCAGCAAAGTCCGGGAGCAATGATCGTGCGGGTGTGGGCAATCATGCGCTGGATAAGTTTGGGGCGAGCCGAGCCTATCTGCCGTCCACATTCGTAATGACTGCCAGATACGGTCAGCACTTGGAGAGTCATGGTTTTAATCTAACTTTTACCCGATAATCTCATTCAGCCCCTCGACCAGTTGCGCCAGAAACTCCGGCGAAACCTGCCCGATCTTTTCCCCCAGCCGCCCGGTCGAAAGTGTTCGCACCTGGCTGATCTTCACCCAAGATTGTTTGGGCAAGCGCACGTCCGTCAGTTCCAGGGTGAGCGGAAAACCCGCCTTCTGTGGCTGGCTTGTAATTGCAAGCGCGATCACCGTGCCGGAACGCTCATTAAAAACATCTTGGCTGATGACAATCACTGGGCGTAGACCGGCCTGCTCGTGGCCGCGCACCGGGTTCAAGTCAGCCCAAAAGATATCGCCCCTCAGTATTCGGGCCATTCCTGCAGGTCTCCCAGCCCTTCATCGGCGAGTTTTTGTTCGAAGGCACGGTCGAGTTTGGCCGTTTCGCGCGCCAGGCGCGACCTCTCGACGCGTTCTAACTTTTCGCGCAATGCTTCCTGAAATGCACGGCTGCGATTGGGAAAACGACGTTCGCCAATCAACCGGTCAATGCGCTTCAGTAATTCAGCGTCTACTGTGATGGCAATCTTTTGAACAGTCATCTTAGCCTCTGGTATGACATTATATCATACCGATGCTTGCTCATCTGCTTCTTTACGTTTTACGCATTCCGTTTTACTTTTTCTTCGGCGCGGCCTTTTTACCTTTCATTTCTTCCTTCTTCCCCACCGCCACAAACCTCTCCAGCACCCATCCTTCCGTCACGCCGATCACCGCGTCGCCGGGCTTGACCTCCACCACCGCCTCGCCGCGTACGGCGGCGCGCTTGCGCAGCGGCGCGGTGTCCAGGCGAGTGGACTTGGGCGCGGCCTTGGCCAGGTGCAAGGTGATGATAGCATTTCCTTTGCCAGCCGCCAGCCCGGCCAGCGTGACCCTAGGCGGCAACACCCAGGCGATGACGCCCTTGCCGTAGCGCCCCTGCGCCGGGAAGTCTTTCTGCTCGACGCGCTTGGCTTTGCCATCCGATGTAATCATGAATATCTCGCCCCTCGCAGGCAGGATCTGGCAGCCGATCACCTCGTCGCCTACGCCCAACTTGATGCCATTCACACCCGCCGCCACCAGCCCCATCGGGCGGACTTCTTCTTCGTTGAAACGGATCGCCAGACCTTGCGCGGTCGCCAGCAATACTTCCTTCTCACCATCCGTCAGGGCGGCCCATCCCAAGTTGTCGCCGTCGTTGACCTTGACCAGCGTGAAGGTCTGCGCCGAGGGGCCGGGCAGTTCGCTGACCAGGCTCTTCTTGACCATGCCGCCGCGCGTCACAGTCAGCACGCAGGATTCACTAGGGAGAATGTCCCGTTTGGATGGCAGGGCGAACATGGCTGCCAACTTCTCGCCTTCCTTGAGCGGCGTGACCTTGTAGAAGGGCGTGCCCTCGGAGAGTTTCGCAGCCTCGGGCAGGGTGTGGACAGCGACCGCAGCCGCCGCGCCGCGCTCGGAAACGAGCACCAGGGTATCAGTCGAGGCGGCACGCGTCAACAGCCTCGGCGCCTCATTGCCGCTCGGACGCGGCGGCTTGTCGCCATGCGTGCGCGCCAGCGTCCCGTCGTTCGTCACGCCCACCCAAACCACCTGTTCGGGCAGCAGCTCGGTGGTCGTCAGCGGGGCTTTTTTCGTCCGACGGCTCAGGCTGACGATCTGCGTGCGACGTTTGTCGGCATAGGCAGCCTTGACCTTGAGCAGCTCCTCGGCGGCCACGAGGCGCATCTTCTTGGCAGATTTGAGCAGCCCTTCCAGCTCTTTGATGAGCGCCAGTGTTTCCTTGTGATCGGCCTCGATCTTCTTACGCTCCAGCGCGGCCAGGCGGCGCAACTGCATCTCCAGGATAGCGTTGGCCTGCACCTCGCTCAATTTGAAACGCTTCATCAGGCGGACACAAGCGGTCTCTACGTCGGGTGATTTCTTGATCAGCTCAATGACCGCATCCAGGTTTTTGAGGGCTACCAGCAGCCCCGCCAGGATGTGGGCGCGCTGACGGGCCTTTGCCAGGTCGTACTCGGCGCGGCGTTTGATGACTGTCAGCCGGTGTTCCAGGTAGACACGCAGCGCCTGCTTCAGGGATAACATGCGCGGCTCGCCGTCCACCAGCGCCAGCAGGATGATGCTGAAGGTATCCTGCATCGGCGTACGTTTGTACAGCTCGCGCAGCACGGTCTCCGGTTCGACGTTCTTGGTCAGTTCGATGACGATGCGCATACCCTGGCGGTCGGATTCGTCGCGCAGGTCGCTGATGCCTTCCAAGCCGCCCTCCCGCGCCAAGTCGGCGATGCGCCCAATCAGGGCGGACTTGTTGACGGTGTACGGCAGCTCGGTGACGATGATGCGGTTCTTACCGCGCTCCATCTCCTCGACGTGGACGCGCGCCTGAATCGTGACGCGGCCGCGCCCCGACCCGTAGGCGGTCTCCACGCCCTCCTCCCCTTTCTGCTGGATGATGACGCCGCCGGTGGGGAAATCCGGCCCCTGGATGAATTCCATCAAGCGCGCAACGGGGATGTCATCCATCTTCTCCCAGTGCTCGAGCATGTAGACCAACGCATCCACCACCTCGCCCAGGTTGTGGGGCGGGATGCTGGCCGCCATGCCGACCGCGATGCCGGTCGCTCCGTTGACCAGCAAATTGGGTATGGCCGCCGGCAGGACGGTCGGTTCGGTGAGTGTGCCGTCGAAGTTGTCAGCGTAGTCAACAGTATTCCTGCCGATGTCGGCCAACAGGTCCAGCGCCGGCGCGGCGAGACGCGCCTCGGTGTAACGCATGGCGGCGGGCGGGTCGCCGTCCACCGAGCCGAAGTTGCCTTGTCCATCCACTAGAAGGGCACGCATCGAGAAATCCTGCGCCATGCGCGCCATAGCCTCGTAGACGGCCATGTCGCCGTGGGGATGGTACTTGCCTAGCACCTCGCCAACGATGCGGGCAGATTTTTTGTAGGCGCTGTCGGCGCGCAGGCCCATGTCGTACATGGCATACAGGATGCGCCGCTGGACAGGCTTGAGGCCGTCGCGGGCATCCGGCAGGGCGCGCGCCACGATGACGCTCATGGCATAATCGAGATAGGATTGCTGCATCTCGTGGTCAATGTCAATTTTGCGGACGAGGCCGAGTTCCATAAAGACTCCTTCGACTCACCACAAAGGACACGAAGAAGCACAAAGGAAAACTTCGTGATCCTTCGTGTCCTTTGTGGTGAATGAATGTTCTATCTTTGGCTTATCTTACGGGGAAAGATAGAAAGCGTCAAGGAAAGAAAACGGGGCGGCTTTGCGACCGCCCCATTCTGAAACCTCATCGAGCTGCGCATCGAAACGCATCAGCTCAGAAGATGATTGTGATCGTTTTAGTCAGGCAGCTTCCTGCCAGGCCATTCTGGGAACAGAGCGTGAGCGTGAACTCCATGGTGTCCCCGTGAGGGTTGTAACCCATGAACGTCTTGACGCTGGCAATGCCTATCTCGCCAGGCATCAGGTCCGACTGGCTGCCTGTCGCGCCGCACCAGCCGTCATAACTGGTGAAAAAGTCGCTCGAACTCGTCGCCGCATACCCATGCGTCACGTCATGAAACGCCAGATTGAACGACTCCCAAGTCAGGCCACCGGTATTGTTCACCTCGACCATCATGCATTGATAGCCTGGGCCAACTCCCCAGGTTTTATAAACGAAGGTGAATGAGGCGACAGGCGTAGGGGTAGCCGGCGGCGTGAAAACGGGCACCACTGCAAAGTTCCCAACCGGCGTGGCATAGTAGGCCCATACCCAGCAGAAGGAGGTCGGATCGTTGGGGTTGCGGATGTAATAATACTGGCCGCTGGGATCACGACCGAAAACCTGGACGCTTTTGTCTGCAATCAGCCCACCAACCTGATCGTAGGCCTTGCCCGGCCCGAGGCGGCATTTCGTTTCCGTGGAGACGCTAATCCATGCGCCTTCGGGTGTGGGGGTCAGCGTGATAGTAGGGGTAAGCGATGGCGTGAGCGTGAAAGTCGGGGTTGCTGCCGGCTGCTGCGGAGGCGGCGGTTGGACCGGTCCTGCCCCGCCTCCCTGGAGGGCTGCCAGGGTGAGGGTAGCGGCGACTTGGGCGAGGGCGGTCTGCATCGCCGCGGTACC
>CAYZIQ010000003.1:15427-33575 GCA_964478375.1 uncultured Chloroflexus sp.
CCAGGGTGAGGGTAGCGGCGACTTGGGCGAGGGCGGTCTGCATCGCCGCGGTACCATTTGCGGGGGGAGGAGGTTGCGAGGTACTCGTGCTGGGTAAGGAGCAGGCGGCTTGAACAAGTGCGATCAGCGTAAAAACACAAATGGCGCAAATTCTTCTTGTTGACATAAGAGCCCTCCTCATAAGATGGTGTACGGTTGGATACTGTAATAATACAATGTCTTCAGATTTAATGCAATCCCTGTATATTTATTCAGCGGGACTTTCTCAATGGTGAGAAGTATCCTGCCAGTGTGTCCCATTTCTCTGCCCCGTTACCCAACGAAATGGGGGGTGGTGGGCGCTTTACGCCCACCACCCCCCATTTTCTCGCAGTTCTCGCCGCTTCGGGGAGAGCCCGGACCTGAAAAGGCCACCAATTCTGGCGGCCTTTGTGAATTTCTTTATCAGCTTTTTGAACAGCCCCATCGTAACTCTAGTCTGCTGCCGATCCGTCCGGGATATCCGTCCATTGGGAGGCCCCGGCTTCAGTCGCTTTCTCCGATGTGATGAATCGCCCGTGGACGAAGCCTGTCCCAGCCGGGATTAGTTTCCCGATGATGACGTTCTCTTTCAATCCGAAGAGCGGGTCAGTGCTCGACCCGATGGCTGCCCCTGCTAACACCTTGATGGTGTGCTGGAACGAGGAGGCCGAGAGGAACGAATCGGTGCTGAGCGAAGCTTTGGTCACGCCCAACAGAATTTCCACAAAGCGGGCCGGCGCCTTGCCATCGGCAAGCATTTGCTCGTTGACCTTCTTGATCTCCAGCCGGTCAACGGGATCGCCAGGCAGATACTTGGTGTCGCCAGGGCGAGTCACCTGCACTTTTGCCATCATCTTGCGGATAATGACCTCGAAGTGCTTGTCGTGGATGTTCTGCCCTTGTGAGCGATACACTTTCTGGATCTCGGTCAGCAGGTACATCTGGCAGGCCTCGCGCCCTTGAATGCGCAGGATACGGTGTGGGTTGAGCGAGCCCTCCGTCAGCGGCTGGCCGGCCTCGACATGGTCACCCTCCTTGACCAGTAAGCGGGATGTGGTCGGGATTTCATATTCAACCTCTTCGCGCTGCTCGTAAGAAACAATGATTTTGCGCCTCTCGATGCGGACACGCCCATTGTGCGCGGCGGTTACTGTTGCCTCTCCGAGAGTCGCCAGCACATCCCCTGCCTTGACCTCGTCCTCTTCCTTGACTGCGATCGTCCACTCTTTGGGCGCATCGTACTCGTCGTGGATCATCTCGCTATGTTCCACGCGAATGAGGCGCAAGTCGGGGTATTTATCCGACTGAACGAGACGCACCACGCCTTTGATCTCAGAGACGATTGCTTCGCCTTTGGGTTGCTTGCGGGCCTCAAAAAGTTCCTCCACGCGAGGCAGGCCGGTGGTGATGTCGCCGCCCGCGGCCACGCCGCCGGTGTGGAACGTGCGCAGGGTCAATTGCGTGCCGGGCTCGCCGATGGATTGGGCGGCCACGATGCCGACCGCTGAGCCGAGTTCGACCATCGAACCGCGCCCCAGGTCGAGACCGTAACACTTGGCACAAATGCCATGGGTCAGTTCACAAGTCAGCGGGGAACGGACTTTCACCTCCTGGATACCCAGGGTGGCGATCTTGCGAGCCAGGTCGTGGTCAATCGCGTCGTCCGGCTCGGCCAGCACTTCGCCAGTCTTTGGGTCAAGGATGCGCTCGGCTGCCAGCCGCCCGTACAAACGGTCGAACATGGATTGCCCGGCAATGTCATCCCTCTTGCGGATCCAAATGCCCTCTTTCGTGCCACAATCGTGCTCGTTGATGATAATGTCCTGGGCGATATCCACCAAGCGGCGGGTCAGGTAACCGGCATCGGCGGTGCGCAGGGCAGTATCGGCCAAGCCCTTGCGAGCACCGTGCGTTGACATGAAGTATTCGAGAGCGGTCAGGCCCTCGCGGAAATTCGAGCGAATGGGGAACGGGATAATGCGCCCGGAAGGGTCAGCCATTAAACCGCGCATACCGGCTAGTTGGGAGATGGGACCAAAGCCGCCTTTGGTTGCGCCAGAGTTGGCCATGGTCGCCAGATTGCCGTCCGGATCAAGGTAGTTCTTGACGGCTTTGGCGACATCAGTGGTCGTTTGCTGCCAGATCTGGATCACGCGCTCGTTTTGCTCCTGCTCGGTCAGCAGGCCGCGGCGGAAGTCGCGCTGCACCGATTCCACTTCCTGCAAGGCATTGGCAATAATATCTTGTTTTTCAGGCGGGATGGTGATGTCAGCTACCGAGAGGGTAGTGCCGGAGCGCATGGCGTACTCAAAGCCGATGCGTTTGATCTCGTCGGCCACTTTAGTGGTCACCTCTTGGCCGCAAAGTTCGTAGACCTCTGCAATCAGGTCTTTCACGCCGCCTTTTTCCAGTTTCTCGTTGACAAATTGGACTTCCTCAGGAAGGACGCGATTGAAAAGTACGCGGCCGACTGTCGTATCAATCATGCGGATTTCTGGCTCGGCCAGGCGCGTGCTGTCGTCACTGTACAAAGTCTTGACCCGTAGCTTGATTTTTGTGTGGATATCCACCTGACCCAGTTGGTAGGCCAGATCTACCTCGTCAATATTTGAAAAGGCGCGACCATCGCCCTGATGGGGTTGGTGGTGATCCATGGTCAGGTAATAGACGCCCAGCACCATGTCCTTCGAGGGACCGATGATAGGCTCGCCATCTGCGGGTTTGAGCAAATTCTTCGAAGCCAGCATCAGCCGACGGGCCTCCTGGACGGCCTTCTCTGAAAGAGGCACGTGGATGGCCATCTGGTCACCGTCGAAGTCAGCGTTGAAGGCGGTAGTCACCAGAGGGTGAAGCTGGATAGCCGAACCTTCGATCAGTACTGGCTCGAAGGCCTGGATGCCTAGACGGTGTAGGGTAGGGGCGCGGTTCAGAAGCACCGGCCGCTCCTTGATGACCTCTTCGAGCACTTCCCAGATCTCGGGCCGGTTGCGCTCGATAAAGCGGCGAGCACCCTTGACGTTGGCGGCATAGTTGTGAGAAACCAAGCGGG
Organism: uncultured Chloroflexus sp.; assembly: GCA_964478375.1. Taxonomy (GTDB): domain Bacteria; phylum Chloroflexota; class Anaerolineae; order Anaerolineales; family Villigracilaceae; genus CG2-30-58-95. Next base: position 18,498 of record CAYZIQ010000003.1, read on the forward strand.
CAATGACAAACGGGCGGAATAATTCTAACGCCATGCTCTTGGGCAAGCCGCACTGGTAGAGCTTCAACTGGGGACCAACCACGATGACCGAGCGCCCGGAATAGTCCACACGCTTGCCGAGCAGGTTGCGGCGAAAGCGGCCTTTCTTACCCTTGAGCATGTCGCTCAAGGAACGCAGTTCTCGCCGACCGCGCCGCGAGAGTGCCTTGCCGCGCTGCGAGTTGTCAATCAGCGAATCGACCGCCTCCTGCAACATGCGCTTCTCGTTGCGCACGATCACATCCGGCGCACCGAGTTCGAGCAGCCTCTTCAGGCGATTGTTGCGGTTGATGACGCGCCGGTATAAGTCGTTCAGATCGGAGGTGGCGAAACGGCCGCCATCCAACTGCACCATCGGACGCAAGTCAGGGGGGATGACCGGCAAAACGATCAGGATCATCCATTCCGGGCGGTTGCCCGAACGACGGAATGCTTCCACCACCTTAAGCCGGGTGGTGGCCTTCTTGCGCTTCTGCTTGGACTTGGTGGTGCGCACTTCGTGCCACAGTTCTTGAGAGAGTTTGTCCAGGTCGAGGCGGCGCAGGATCTCATAAAAAGCCTCGGCACCCATATCGGCACGGAAAACCTGACCCCAACGAGATTTCAACTCGCGGTAGCGGGTCTCGCCCAGGAAAGTGAAAGGGCGCAGTTCCATCAATTCTTCACGCATGTGCGCGTTTTGATCCTGCGAGGCGGAGGCCTGGTCCTCTAGTTGGCTACGCAGGGCATTCATTTGTTCTTCCGCTTCGGTCTTGACCCGGGCGGCCTCCGTCTTGACCACTTCCAGTTCGCGCTGCTTCTGATCTTTCAGTTCGTTTTCCAGGCCCTCCAGCCGTTCCTGAACAACCTTTTGCACCTTCTTGAGGTGTGAGGCGGCGGCCATCTTGCCGGCCTCGGCGATGACCATCTCCGAATTGCCGAAGACGACGGCTTCCTTCAAGGGTTTGCCCATGCTTTCCTGGAGCAGGCGTTCGAGACGCTGGCCCTCCTGGATGATGGGTTCCAGCCGTGTCGCAATCAACTCGTCATAATGTCGTTCTAGCTCGTTCTTGCGCTGCGAGAGTTCGGCGAGCTTGTGATCGCGGGCGGTTTTAATCTCAGCGATCTTGGCGTTGATCTCGGCAGCTTGTTCGCGCTCAGAGACGGAGATTTCGTCTTCCAGGCGCTTGAGAGCCTTCTGGCGGGCCTCCTCGTCCACGTAGGAAACGATGTACTGGGCAAAATATAGCACACGGTCCAGGTTGCGGCGCGAGATGTCGAGCAGCAGACCCAGATACGAAGGGATGCGCCGCGTGTACCAGATGTGGGCAACGGGCGTAGCCAATTGGATGTGTCCCATACGTTCGCGCCGCACGGCCGAGCGAGTCACTTCCACGCCGCATTTATCGCAGGTGATGCCTTTGTAACGGGGGTTCTTGTATTTGCCGCAGTAACATTGCCAGTCGCGCGTCGGGCCGAAGATGGCCTCACAGAAAAGGCCGTCCTTCTCTGGCCGCAGCCGACGATAGTTGATGGTCTCCGGTTTGAGCACTTCGCCATACGACCAACTGCGGATGGTTTCTGGCGAAGCCAAACTGATACGAAGCGAAGTAAGCCCCTTAGTTTCCACTATACTGACTCCTCATCTTCCGAATGTCTGCACCTGCGCTGGTACAAGTGAGCGCCTGCGAACGCCGCCATTCCCTGTCCAATGCACCCTGCTTGCTTACCGCGCACTTGACACCGTTTGTGTCGCGAGCGCGGCGGCACGCCGGTGCAAGACGGCAAGCAAAAGCAAGCGCATGAGACTTTTTGCCTCAAGCGCTCGCCGTATGTCGCAGATTTGCGATTATCAATCAATGGAACGAATTATACCTGTTTGGTCAGGATTCCGTCAAGGGAATTTCCTTGCTCGTGGCAGAATTTAGCGCCACATGGAACGAAAATTACTCGAACTTCAACAACTGCAGGATGTCTAGCAACGCCGCCTCAAAGATTTCTTGCATGATGCTTTCCCCGACCTGATACCTGCCGCCGAACGAACCATCGCCGTACACGTGGCGGGCCTCTTCCGCGCTCATGATACCTGGAACACGCGGAGGAATCTTCTCCTCGTCTGGCAATTCGCTGACGACAGTGAATGGGAAAGCCTCCAGCCAGTTGGCATGGGAAGGCTTGATCTGGTATTTCTCTGCCACCGCCAGCACGCTGTTGGCACTCCACCAATCGTACCATGCCAACCTAAGCCCAAGCAGGCTGTTGGCGCTCTCATGAAGCTGCCCGCGCGCCGGGTTGTTACCGCCGTGACCGTTCAACACGAGGATGCGCCGAAAGCCGTGTCCATACGCCGAACGGACGATATCTTCGACCGCGGCGATCAGCGTGCTGACACGCAGGCTGAAGGTGCCAGGATATCTCATAAAATACGGCGAACAGCCAAAGTTCAACGGCGGCGCAATCAGCACGCCAGTTTGTTTCGAGGCAGCGTCCGCCAGGGCAAGTGGAATCTTGACATCCGCCAGCAGGCTCAAGTAGCCGTGCTGCTCGGTCGCGCCGAGCACCAGCATCAGCCGGTCCTCGTGCTTGAGATATTCTTCCACGTCCATCCAATTTAAATCTTCTGTGCGCACGTGAATTCCTGTCGCTCCTTTTGATGAGCATGGCCAATTCTCGTCGGAGAGGACGACCTGGCAAGATCAACCGGGTAATTTTACCCTACGTGGGCAAACGTGGGTTGCAGGAGGCAGCAAATTGCTGGAAATGTTATCACATCCAGATTCCGCGTTTGGCCTTGTCTTTTTGGGAGTCCCGCTGCACGCATCGCGGTTTGGATAAGGGTCGGTATGATAAAAACCCCTGAAGGCTCACTGAACTGGACCTTCAGGGGTTTTGACTGACAACGATCCGAACAGCAGCTATCCGACTATATCACAACACTCACCATCTTCCCCTTTACATAAATCACTTTTTTGGGTGGCTTACCCTCCAGGAATCTCTGCACTCCTTCGCTAGCCAGCGCCGCGGACTGGACCTGCTCGTCTGTGGCGCTCGCCGGGATGGTAACGCGGTCGCGCAGCTTACCATTGACTTGGATTGGGATGGTGATCTCGTCTTCCTTGGCAGCCGCCTCGTCCACTTTTGGCCAGGGCTGCTGGTGCACCGAATAAGGTTTGCCCAGTTTCTCGGTCCATAGCTCCTCGGCGATGTGCGGGCAGACGGGCGCTAACATGCGCAGGTAGATATCCAATGCCTCGCCCCATTCGTGCGTTCCGAAAGCTCCCGCTTCTTTGGCTTTGGTCATCTCGTTCAGCAGTTCCATCAGCGAAGAAACGATGGTATTGAACTCAAACTGCTCGAAGTCACGGGTGACTGAACGCAGCGCCTGGTGAACTCTGCGGCGCAATTCGCGTCCATCATAAAGGCGAGTCTCGGACTCGCGTCTACCGGCGGGCCCACTCTGCCTGCCCTGGCGGGTAGGCCAGGGAGCGGCAGGCAAAGGGTCGGTAACCATCGCCCAGACGCGGCGCAGCCAGCGGGATGTTCCCTCGATGCCCTGGCTGCTCCATGGGCCTCCCTCCTGCCAGCGGTAGGCAAACATCAGGTAAGCGCGCAGCGCGTCCGTGCCGTGATGTTCTACCAACAAGTCCGGCGCGACCACATTGCCGCGGCTCTTGGACATTTTTTCCCCATCCTCGCCCAGGATGATGCCCTGATTGCGCAGTTGCAGCATTGGCTCCGGGCCCCTAGTAATGCCCATGTCGCGTAGCGCCTTGTGGAAGAAACGCGTGTAGATCAGATGCATGTTGGCGTGCTCAATGCCGCCTGTGTACGTGTCCACCGGCATCCAATAATCGTACTCTTTCGGATCGAAAGGACCTTGATCGTACTGCGGGGACAGGTAGCGCAAGTGGTACCACGATGAGCACATGAACGTGTCCATCGTATCGGTCTCGCGTTCAGCCTCCCCGCCACATGCCGGACACCGGGCCTGTTTCCACGTCGGATGCAGCTTCAGCGGTGATTGACCGGTTGGCAGCCATTCCACATCGTCGGGCAGCAGAACGGGCAGTTCGTCTTCGGGCACGGGATTCCAGCCGCACTTCTGGCAGTAAATCATCGGGATGGGCGCGCCCCAATAGCGCTGGCGGGAGATCAGCCAGTCGCGCAACTTGTAATTGATGGCTCCTTTGCCGGTCCCCCTCTTCTCCAACCACTCTGTGACCTCCTTTTTTGCTATTGCACCAGGCGTACCGCTGAACTCGCCGGAGTGGATCATGTCACCATAATCTGTATGAAAGAGCACGTTTCGGTAGAATGGCAGATTGTTGACCATTTCCATCGTCGTACGATTAGGGTTGACGGGGGGGTAAAGGGATTTACAGCGCGCCAGGATGGCTTGATCAGATTCGACCGAATCCAATTCCATTATGCCATCCTCGAAGATGAACAACCAGCGCGAACCTACGATCTCATTCCAGTTATTGGGTAGCAAATGCTTGCGCATCAACCTTACGTAGTCATCCACTTGCTCACGATTCAAGGTCACATATAAGCCTACACCCGCATTTCCGACCTGCCCTGCATGGAATTCAATGCCTGCGGCTTTCAATTCATCTGTGAAGCCATCCTTCACCGAGCCGGGGAAGACCAGGCCCTTGCTGATGCCATCCGGGCGGTCAATGACTGGGATGATGGGCAAGCCGTACTTCAAAGCAAAAGCAAAGTCACGCTCATCGTGCGCCGGGACAGCCATGATGGCACCCGTGCCGTAGGTCATCAGGACGTAATCGGCAATCCAGATGGGAATGCGCTCACCGTTGACTGGATTGATCGCGAAGCCGCCGGTGAAGACGCCAGTCTTCTCCTTGCCAACAGCCTCGCGGTCGATATCCGATTGGCGAGCCGCCTCGGCCTTGTAAGCCTCGACTTCGGCTCTGTGTTCGAGGGTAGTAATGTTATCCACCAGCGGATGTTCGGGGGCCAGCACCATAAACGTCGCGCCCCAGAGCGTATCGGGACGGGTGGTGAAGACAGTGACTAGTGAAGAGTTATTAGTGATTAGTTTGAACTGCTCACCGGTCACTAATGACTGATCACTAATTACTGGAAACCGCACTTCCGCGCCTTCCGAACGGCCAATCCAATTCGTTTGCAGGACCCGCACGCGCTCCGGCCAATCAATGGTGGAGTAATCCAACAATTCCTCGGCATATTGAGTGGTTCGGAAGAACCACTGCTCCAGGTCTTTCTTGATGACCGGCGTGTTGCAGCGCTCGCAATGCCGATCCTCACCCCAGACCTGTTCGCGCGCCAGAGTAGTGTTGCAGGACGGACAAAAGTCCACTGGCGACATTTTGCGATAGGCCAGCCCATGTTTATAGAGCTGTATGAAAAACCACTGTGTCCAGCGATAATACTCCGGGTCACTGGAAATGGCCTCGCGCCGCCAGTCGAACATGGAGCCCATGCTTTTCAATTGTTTGCGCATGTTCTCGATGTTGGCATATGTCCACTCTCTTGGGTGGATGCCGCGTTTGATGGCAGCGTTCTCAGCCGGCAGGCCAAAGGCGTCAAAGCCAATGGGGAATAGCACGTTGTAGCCATTCATACGCATGAAACGAGCGCGCGCGTCCGAAGGCGCCATTGGATACCAGTGACCGAAGTGCAGGTCGCCACTGGTATACGGCAGCATGGTCAGGGCGTAGTGTTTGGGTCGTTTGGGATCAATATCCGCCTGGTACAGGGCGTCAGCTTCCCATCTGGCCTGCCATTTGGGTTCGATTTCTTTTGGATTGTAGTTGCTGCTCATTCTTACCTCTGGGTCTCGATGTCAAGTGTTCTAGTTTCAAGGTTTCCGGTTAAACAAAAAAACCTTCATCCACTCAGGGACGAAGGGTTACTCCTCCGCGGTACCACCCGGATTACGTTATCACGTTTACATGTTCACACGTTCGCAGGTTTGAACGCGTAAACGTGCCAACTTGTCCACGTGACAACATCACTCATTGGCGATAACGGGCTTACCCGGCGCTGACTACTGGATTCACCAGCGCAGTCTGCCCTTGCGGGCAGCAGGCGAGTTCGGCCTCTTGCACCCGTTAGGGTGCAGCAGGTATTCCCGTAGATACCGTCGAAGGGCTTCCACCTCGCTCTCCCTTCTCGCTGACGAGACGGCCTACTACTCCTGCCATGACCTTGCTTGGGGCGGACGCTAGGTCCATCCCTACATTGTGTGGACCCAGCGAGATTCGAACTCGCGACCTTCTCAATGCCATTGAGACGCGCTCCCAACTGCGCTATGGGCCCATCGTTGATTGTAGATTGACGATTGAGGATTGTTGATTGCCGGGGAAGCCAATCAACAATCGCAAATCAGCAATCATCAATCTTGGTGGACCTGGCGGGATTCGAACCCGCGACCTCTTCAGTGCGATTGAAGCGCGCTCCCAACTGCGCTACAGGCCCGTTTACACCCGACAGTGCGGTTTACAAGTGACGGGAATTCTACCTGAGTGCTAGAGGCTTGTCAAGTAAACGCCGCGCGAGGAAAGTATATCACATGACTTGTGCGAAAATCATGAATGTTGCGCCTCCTGAATACGCCTGTCAAAACATCTTCATCTGTTCCGGCGGCTCAATGGGGTCGCTGCCCAATTCCCCCGGCAAGCTCTCGCGTGTCAGGCTCGCACTTGCGGCCAGGTGTCGCAGGTGACGGAATTTGAGCACGCGCCAGCCTGCCTGCCAGATTTGATCGAGCTGGGGGTCGCGGCGCAGTTTGCAGGTCAGCAGGTTGGCGCGTCCGCCGGGGACAACCAACAGGCTGCGCTCGGCCGGATAAAGGTTCTCGCGCAGGATTCGTCCGATGACTGCAGAAGTCAGCAGGTAAAAAGCATAAACTGTTTTTCCTTTTTCCTGCCACAGCAGTAGGCGATGGGGGCCATCAGATCGGATGAGCATATATTTCAGTTGAGTGGCGAGGGTTTCCAATGCACGGCTAGCCGCCTCCAGGTCGGCGTGGCGGGACGAGGCGGAATCTTCAGGTCGCAGATGCCATTGTCCATCCGTTTCGGTCGCATAGGAAGCCAGTATTTCCTTGACAAGTCCGAGCGAGGGAGTAAACAAGCCGGGGAATTCAACATTCAGGCTTGCTTCCAGTTCGCGCTGCGTACACACGGGACTCTGTTGCAGAAATTGGATGGCTGCCATTTCCACCCGGTCGGGCAGCGAGTCGCTCTCCGACAAATATTCGTGCAGCCCCCATAACCCGATCTCCAGGCTGTGCGGGCTGCCATCATGACGGACGTAAGTCTTCGAGGCGAGCGCCTCCTGGATCGGGGCGTGGATTTGCGCCAGCACCTCCTCGCGCCAGCCCAACGCGTGGTTCTCAGCCAGTGCGGAAAGGCCGGCCGCGTGCAGGTGCAAGTAGGTGACTGGTTCGCCGCGTTCTTTCAAATAGGCCTGCAAAGCTTGACCGACCGATGAGGGAGCGAACTCTTCCGCAGGCCGGAGTGTGAAGGCGCGCCGCTGCCAGAGAAGTTGGATCGGGTCGTGCCGGGTGCGGATGGCAATGCCCTGTAGATCGAAACCGGCAGAGCTAATTGCCAGCATTGCCGCGGAAAGGAAGGATGGTTCCACTTCAGCGACAAGGGAGAAAAATGGCGCGTTGAGCGGGATATGCAAGGCAAGGTTTTTGAACGCCGCATACAGGGCAGCGGCGTGCCAGTTCCAATCGTAACGGCGACGCCGCAAGACGCGTTTGAACGGGCCGACCGCCTCGCGTCCCCACAGCCAGCCAGCCCACAGGGCCGAGAGAGTCCAGAACGCCTGGTTGGGGCGCGGCAGGGCAGTCAGAACAACTTGGATGGGGGTGTCTTTCAAGCGCGGCGCCAACTCCCGTAACGGGCCTTCAAACAAGCAGATGCCGCCGCTTTCGGGCGGGGAGGCAGGCCAGACTGTCAATGGTACGGCTGGCGCATCGCCGGCCCAGGCCTCCACGCTCCCTTCAAGGGCCAGCCAGAGATTGTTCTCACGGAAGCGCGGCGGGATGGTCAACTGCTTCGGGCGCGGACGTTCAGCCGGGTGCGGCCAAAGGGTGTTGCCTTCGTCGCAGGCAGTCAGGATCAGGGCAAGCAGACAGCGGCGCCGTTCAAGAGAGAGTGCTAAGCTGTCCATTTTGTTGATGATGGTGATCAGGGCATAGACGGCGCGCGGCAGGTAGCATTCCAGGGCTTCCTCAGCATGCACCCGATCGGGGTCGTCGCGGGCAGCCACCCGCTCGAGGGCACGTGAACGATGTAGAGCTGCTGTGGCAGTCAGTTGAACAGCTCGCGCTCGATCAGCAGGCGTGATGTCCCGCTCGCCGCTTTCCCCACACTGCGGACAACGGAAAATTCGCGCCACAGGCGCTTCGCCTTCCCGTTCCCAAATAAAAGTCTCCGCCGGGACGCTGCGCTGACACTTGGTGCATTCAGTCAGATAGAGAGATTGCAGGTGGTTTTCCAGCCGTTCTTCACCTTTGCGCGAAACAGCCAGGTCGGCCAGCGCGGCCTGCAACTCTGCCCTGAGAGGCGGCGCGGCGGCCAGGTCCAGCAAGAAGCGCGCCACCGGATTGTTGACGGCCACCAACACGCGGTAACCAGCGCGCGCCATCTCGACCGCTAGCCGCGGGGAGGCCCCAAACGGGTCCAGCACCCAGGTTCCGGGCGTCGCATGTCCTGCCAGAAACGCTGTGGCTACGTCCGTCGGTACGGGCGGCAAGTAACGTGCCAGCGGTTCTGGGCGCGCCGGTTCGTCCCCAGGAATAAAAGGCAAGGCCGAGAGAATGTCCATCAATTATCAGTATAATGGTTTGAGAGGAAAATGCAACCCCCAAGAGACATTATGAGGCGCCCTTTCACTCCCGTTCTTTTGGCCATCTTGACGGCTTGCGGGACGCCGAAACCGCTTCCCGCGCCGATGGCGTCCTCGTTGCTCTCCTCGACCCGATCCTGTCCGCACCAGACGAGGGCCTATGTGCCCCAACCCAGTCGCACGAACCACCGGCGCGTTATTTTGCCAAGACACACGCCGATCAGATACCATCCCACTCAGCTCAATGACATTTGGCTATGCTAACCCCAATTGCACGGCAGAGGATATTTGCCCATAAAAGATGCGGCAATCAGTCGCTCAAGGAGTGACCAGCAGGTACACTTGATGAGGGGCTAATTCAAGGCAGGGTTCCGAAAGGAACGCTACGCCTGCCTGGGTTGCACCTAATAATGACCGCCAGCGTTGGCCGGCTATATCTGGAGGCATTGACTCACACACCGTCCGATTGCTGAAATTCAATGCCACCAGCACCGTTTGTTCGTCCGTTCGTCGCAGATAAACCAGGGCATGGCGCGGCTTGGTCGTCAGTGGGACGAATTCACCGCGCCGCAGGGCTGGATATTCTTTCCGCAAAGCGATCAGTTTCCGGGTGAAATTGAGTAGCGAGTCCGGGTCCTCGCTTTGGGCGGCTACGTTGCGCTGATGATAATTCGGGTGCACAGGCAGCCACGGCTCAACAGTGGAGAAGCCGGCAAAAGGCATGTCATCCCATTGCATCGGAGAGCGGCAGCCATCCCGACCTTTGTAGATCGGCCAGAAGCGCTTGCCGGGCGGATCCATGATCTCGCTGCGGCGCAGGGGTACATCACGCATGCCAATCTCCTCGCCATAGTACATGAAAGGCGTGCCGCGCAAAGTGAGTAGCAGCGCCATCGCGATTTTGGCGAGCGCGTCCTGCTCACCATGCGCGTAACGCGTTGCTGTACGCGGAATGTCGTGGTTGCTGAGGACGGTCGTGGGCCAATGCTCACCGGTAAAGAGAGCTTCACGGTGTTGGACCTGCTTGAGCAGCCAAGCGGGATTCCACGGGTAGCGCAAGTCGGAGGCGTTGAAGTCAAAGCTGAAGGCGGCGTGGAGGCGATCAGAGCCGGTGTAGCGCAGCGCCTTTTCGGGCGTGGCGAAGAATGTCTCGCCGACGGCGTAGCGCTCAGAATAAGCATCCAGGATAGCGCGCAACTTGTTGAGCAGTGGGATCATCTCCGGCTGGTCGCAATCGTAGATGTGGCGCTGGCGGTCGAAGCTGCGCAAGCCAAACTTGGTTGGATTACTTCGGAATTGGACATCTTTGAAATAAGCGTTGAACACGTCCAGACGAAAACCGTCCGCGCCGCGTGCCAGCCAGAAGCGCGCCACGTCGAGTTGTGCCTTGCGCACCTCCGGGTTGCGCCAGTTGACATCTGGCTGTTCGGCCAGGAACATGTGAAGGTAATACTGCCCGGTGGTTTCGTCATATGACCAGGCGGAGCCGCCAAAGGTGGCCTGCCAGTTGTTGGGGGCCCCCTTCCGGTTTCCCCCACTTTCGGAGAAAATGGGGGAAGAGTCAGAGGGAGGCCTCCAGATGTACCAATCACGCTTTGGGTTGTCGCGGCTGGCACGGGATTCGCGGAACCAAGGATGACGATTGGAGGTGTGATTCAGCACCAGGTCCAAAACGACGCGGATGCCGCGTCGGTGCGACTCGGTCACAAGCCTATCGAAATCCTCCAATGTCCCGAAACGCGGGTCCACGGCAGTGTGGTCGCTGACATCGTACCCAAAATCAGCATCGGGTGTGGGGTAGAAGGGGGAAAGCCAGATGGCGTCAATGCCAAGCTCGGCAAGGTAATCGAGACGCGCAGTGATGCCGGGCAGGTCGCCGATGCCGTCGCCGTTGCTATCGGCGAAGGAGCGCGGGTAGATTTGGTAAATGACGCCGTCGCGCCACCAGAGATAATCGTCCATGTACTGCCTCCGAGAATCTGTAAAGGTGGTGTTATTTTACTTGATAGCGGGAATTGATTGTATACGTGTTACAATCCCCGTATTCCATCGAATTGTTACTTGCTGGTAAAATGGGATTCTTGACCGAAGAGCAACAGTTGGATTAAGCACGATGCGGATGGCAGTGCACCATATTCTCCAGATGGTTACGGCAGAAAAAACCTCCGAACCAGTTGTATCGCCCAAAGGCTAGACTTCAAATACAGGTGAGCTGATGCCGAAATCCGATCTCGTTTTGCTGGCCCTGGATAATCCTGATATTTTACCGTTATTCGAAAGGGCGCTGGCTGCCGCGTCCTATTTGGTGGCCTTCGCTCGTGATCGGGCCGCGCTGGATAAAGTGCTACAGGAAACTTCCCCCGCTTTGTTGATCATCAGCGATAACTTCAAGGATGAAAATGGGATCGAAGTTTCCGCCACCTTGCTCGAACGCTTCCCGACCCTGCCTATTTTGCTGTTCGCCTCCCAAGATTCACCCGCGGCTATCAGGAATGCGCTGCGGGTTGGGATCAGCGATATCCTCAATCCGCCGCTGCGGATTGAGGATATCATGCACACCGTCGAAAATAGTCTGAAGCGCGCCCAGCGCATCGGCGACTGGACCCGGCGCGAGGTCCGCCGCACGACCGCTTCGCTGGAGAAACGCGTCAACGAACTGCAAAAACTTGAAACCATCTTCAATCAGATCGAAGATGGGGTGATGATCCTGGATAATGATCATCGCATCCTCTTGATGAACCCCATCGTGCGAAGAGCGTTTAGCCTGGGGCAAAAAGAAATATCCGGCGTCAATGTTCTGGAAGTGATCGAACATCCCAGTTTACGCTCGTTGCTGGACTCTGCTTCGGCCAACCCGCTGCAATACCATGAGATTGATTTCGGGGATGGCCGCGTCTTCAATGCCCAATGCACGCACATCCCAGACATCGGCATCGCCATTACGATGCAGGACATCACCTATTTCAAGCGAATTGACCAAATGAAGAGTGATTTCGTCCACGCCGTTTCGCACGACCTGCGTTCGCCGCTGACGGCTATCCTCGGTTATGTTGACTTGCTGGATCGCGTTGGGCCGCTCACCAGCCAGCAGCGGGAATTCATCCAACGTGTACGGATCAGCGTGCACAACATAACCGGACTGGTTAACGATTTACTGGACTTGGGCCGTATCGAGAGCGGGTTCGAGGGCCAGAAGGAAATCGTCCCGCTGGATAGCATTCTCAACTACGCCTTGGACAATCTGAACAACCAGATCGCTGCTAAGAAGCATCACCTGCATGTTAATTTGCCTCCGCATATCCCCTCACTACGCGGTGACCCGATCCACCTGCGGCAGATGTTGGACAACTTGATAGGGAATTCTATTAAATACACCCCCGAAGGGGGCAATATCTCGGTGAGCGTCGAGGCAAAAGGCGAACAGGTTATCCTGCGTATCTCTGATACTGGGCCTGGCATCCCGCCAGCCGACCAGCCTCACATTTTCGATAAATTCTACCGTGCCAGCAATGTCTCGACTGATGTGCCAGGCTCCGGCCTCGGCCTGGCCATTGTCAAGTCAATTGTGGATAATCATGAAGGCCGCATCTGGGTGGAATCAGTTCTTGGGCAAGGCACTACGTTCACGGTGGTTCTGCCAGCTTGTCAATCGGAAACTGTAAAAATCCAATCCGCCTGAAAGCTGGGCTTTGGAAATCCCAATATAGGAGTGCCTCACTGGAAAAAACTGCCTCCGCTGGGCTATAACACCCGGCGGAGGCGTTCGCCAAAGGAGGAGACAGTGATGAACAAGTTGGAGGTGTCCTATTCCCGTCTCCACAAATATCATAGCCTACATTGACATGTAAGCATAGAGTGAAAAGTCATGGATAAATCGTGATTAACTTCACAATCCTATCGCTGGTCGGTCAGAAAGGCACGTACCAATTGCACAGCCTCATCCGCGTTCTGATAAGTCATGAGGCGCAGCTTGGGATGGTCGTTACCGGTGATCATTTTGGAGACCGGTTGCCCCTCTCGATAACAACACAGCACTGGTTTTCCGAGGCTCAGGGCGAAGGCGACCTCGTACCCAACCCCGTGCGAGGGGGTGCTGACCTCGGCGATCAGCGCGTTGCAATCCCGGATCCAGGCTATATCCCGTTCATAAACCTGGCGCGGGCTGACGGTCATCTCCAACGCTCGGACCTCCGAGTCGGCCAGGTAGGCGGTCGGGACATCGTGCCCATCCTCCAATAAGGCACGGGCAATAGCCTGGTAAATGCTCTCAAATGCACGGCCACCGGTGATGGAACAAGCAAAGTATACGTTCATCAGTTTGTCTTGGATAGCCTAGAAAGCAATTTCGACTCCGGCGTTTCAGGGGATTGGTGAGAGGCATCCTGCCAGACGCCGCGCCGGCTCTCCAATTCCGTGCTGAAGGCTATCCAATCGGGGACAAGAAGCGCCAGCCGGGACGTTCTATCTGGGAAGAAAAAAGGCGAGATGAACAGGCGCAGCGCGGCTCGCGAGACGGGGAAGCTGTTCAGTTCGAGGATGACGACTGTTTCGGCAGCCAGCGGGCGGACCAGATCGCGCTTCCATGCCCCCAGTTTTTGGGGTGGGAAGAGCTGTCCCATTTCAGCACTATAGGTCCGCAGGATGCGCTTGTACGAGATATTCAGGCGCAAGAAGGGGGTGACCAGCCGCAAGTGATCGGCAAAGGCCTGTACGTAAGCCGATTTCCGAATGGAAGCCAAAAAGATGGTGAGGAAAATGGCAAACCCACCAGCGCCGACCAGCCTCCATAGCGACCAATCGTCCACTCCTAGAGAAGTAGAATGGGGCATGAAAAGAGGCAATCCGCCCAGGCCGCCGGCCAGAGCTAACAGCACCAGACCTATCGTCAGCGTGGCTTTCCACCAACGGTCGAGCATGTACTGGTAAATGATGAGCAAATGGCGGTGGCCGCTCTTGAGCATGGCAGTCAGTTCCCTTCCCCAGGATCTTTGGGGGCGACCGGTTCGTCTGCGGGAAAGGTGCCTGAATCGGGCAACTGCTGACTCAAGCGCGAAAGCGAACGCTCGAGATGTTCCCCGCGCTGGCTGAAAGTGATATCGCCGCGCGTGCGCTCGATAATGCTGCGGACTACATCGGTCTGGCGGCGCAGACCATTGGTGATCGCATCGGGATAATCCATTGTGACCAGCACCGAATAGATGTCGTCCATGTGGCTGAGTTGGTGTTCGGCCTCCTCTGAATAGCCATGCCGCAGGATGTCGAGACAGCGGCGGCGCAGCTCGCCAACCACCTCTGCCAGGCCATTCAGATAGGTAGAATGAATCACGCCAAGTTCGTCGGGAGTGGGCAGCGATTGATGTTGGATCAAAGCACAGGTGATAGTAGCCTCGACGTACTCTTTGAGGGCATCCTGAGTGTAACCGGCGTAGTACAGGTCCGGAAATTGCGCCAGGTCGCTGCGCAGAGCCTCGGCCAGCCTGCGCGCTTCGCTAAGGTGCGCCTGCATAACGTCCGTCTCATCGCGGTGGACAGCCCGGATGGCCAGCGCACAGGCACGGGTCAAGGCGCGTGCCTGCGCCAGTGCTTTGTCACGGGTTGCGGTCTTAACGTCAAAATCCTGCCGGATCTTATCGGCGATTTCTTCCAGTCGGTGCATCGCGCGTTATGACTTTTTCTCCGTTGGCGGCTCAGGCGGCTGAAATGGGCGGAAGAGGTGCTCGGCCAGCGACGAATTGCCCGGCACAGTGATCTCACCAAAGGAGGCTTCGTAGCGCGACAGATTCTCGGTCAATGCACGATGGAGCAATTTGGCGCTCAAAGGTGACATCAGGATACGGGCGCCCACGGTCGCTTTTGGCTCGCCGGGTAAGAGGTGAGCAAAATCGAAGACCAGATCGGCCGGTGAGTGAGCGATGCGCACCAGGTTGGCATAGACGATTTTCAGGTCGGCAGGCACTTCCAGGGTCGGCGAAGCCGGCCGGGGAGGGGGGAGAGTCATTTTGGTCTCCAGGTGGGTTTAGAAGGGGATGTTCTCGTCTTCAGCAGCGGCGAAACCGCCTCCTTCATCCCCTACTACTACAGGGGCTTCGCCGGCCTCGCCGCGCGGGGTCAGGAAGCGGACAGCCCCTGCCATGACCTCGAACGAGGCGCGCGGATTGCCATCCTGACCGGTCCAGATGCGCGGACCGCCGGTGTTCGGGTCAGCCGTCA
>CAYZIQ010000003.1:33675-47834 GCA_964478375.1 uncultured Chloroflexus sp.
TTGCCATCCTGACCGGTCCAGATGCGCGGACCGCCGGTGTTCGGGTCAGCCGTCAGGCGGCCTTCGATCAACACCTTGCTACCCTTTTTCAGATACTGATTGCAAGTTTCCGCCTGCTTGCCCCAGGCTGAGACGCGGAACCAGATAGTCTCTTTGATGGTCTCACCGGCATTGTTGGTGTACTGGCGATTGGTTGCGACTGAGAAAGATGTGACCGGCCGGCCGGAGGGGGTGTAGCGCATCTCCGGATCACGCCCCAGGTTACCGACGATGATAACTGTTTGAAACATTTTTGTCTCCTCAAAAGGTCATGGCCCCGCCGCGCCGCGGCGGTGAAATGTATAAACCAATTGTACACTACTTGTGATACTTTTTGCTGTACTCCGTATAATTGGGTAGACATGGACGCACAACCACGCACTCTGAAGGGAATCTGCCTCATGGCGGAAGAAGTGGATTGGGAAATCGTTTACACCGAAAACCTGCCGCGCGTCTATAACTTCTTCCGGTACCGCATCGGTGACGGCCGCAAGCTGAAGACCTGACAGCGGCGACTTTCGAGAAGGCCTGGCGCGCCCGAACTCGTTATCGCCGTGATCTGGCCGCGTTTACCACCTGGCTGCTTGCCATCGCACGCAACATGGCTGCCGATCACTTTCGGAAGAATGGACGAGAATGTCCGTTGGAAGCGATGGATGATTACCCCGCCCCCTTTTCTCTCGAAGAGACAGCCCAACGCCGCGCCGAACTTGCCCGCCTCTCGATCCTCCTTTCGCACTTGCCGAACCGTGAAAGGGACTTGATCGCTCTCAAATACGGCGCAGAATTGACCAACCGCCAGATCGCCCGCCTGACCCGCTTGAGCGAGTCGAATGTTGGCACGATCCTCAATCGTATCATTCGACGTCTACGCGTCGAATGGGAGGCCGAAGATGAACGATGAGTTTTTGACCAAATTTCATACACCCCCGCGCCCGGCCTTTGCCCACGCACTCTATGAACGCATCTCTCAGCAAAAGCCAAGCTTCGCATCCCAACTGGCCGGGAAATTGACCCTGCGTAACGCGCTGATGGGGCTGGCCGCGCTGGTGCTGGTGGTGGCCTGCGTCCGCGCCGCCACCGCGCCGCGCTGGGTGAAGGTCGGGGATATCTGGGTTGAGGTGAAGCCATATACTTTGATCACTGAAGTTCCCCGCATCACAACAGTTGACCCTTCCCGGCCAGTGACGACGCAATATACTCTTTCCGATGTCACAGATACGTTCGATGGCGCGGTCAAGCTTCCTTCCTGGCTGCCGGAGGGGTACAAATTCGATGCCGTTTACCAGTTAACTAATTTGGCCACGGACAAGTGGGCATCGCTCGGCTGGGATGGCGCAGCGGTTGGCGAACATATTCAATTGATCGCGCACTCGATGGTATGGTGGAACACTCAACGATATGCCATTGGTCCAGCATACACCTATGGTGCTGTGGCGCCGGGAAGTTACCGAGAAGTCAAGGTGAATGGACAATCCGCCGTATTGGTGAGGGGAGACTGGGATTGGGTTGATTGGAATGATGGTGATTGGCAACAGCCCTTGCCCATCAAGGTGGGTTGGGATAAAAAAGCAGCCATTCAATTGTATTGGGTGGATGGCGAGTGGCTTTATCTCTTGATCGCCTCGCCCGATCTCTCCGCCCAAGACTTGATTCGTATCGCTGAATCAGCACAATAGATATCCTTCCTCCTCCACCTCATTCAAAACGCCCTCTCCTCTTGGAAAGGGCGTTTCCATTTCACTTCTTACTCCAGGTCATCTCAAAAACCCTGCTGGGACGGCTCCTCGCGCAGCACCCTGCGGGCACGCCGTCCATAAGCGGGCATGGGAGCCTGCTCAACAGTTTTTTTGAGATGAGTTCTCATCACTTCATCCCTTAATTCTTCCTGAAGTTTTTTCAAGGCGCCACTCCCCACAAACGGATGGTGCCATCCTCCCCTGCCGAGACCAGGTATTTTCCATCCGGAGAAAAGGCCAAACTGAGCACCCAGAACGTATGCCCAACCAGGCTGCGCAATTCCTGTCCGCTTGCCACATCCCACAATGTGATCGAATTATCAAAATTTCCTGTTGCCAGGATGAACCCATCCGGTGAAAAAGCCAGGCTCATGACCCAGCCAGTCTGTCCATTCAGGGTTTTCAAAATCTGGCCGGTGGCAACATCCCACAAGATGACCGTCTCATCGTAACTTCCCGAGGCCAGCACGGCCCCATCGGGTGAAAAAGCCAAGTCCATCACTCCATAAGCATGTCCACTCAAGGTTTGCAATTTCTGACCGGTGTCAGGATCCCACAGGATCACCGTACCATCATCGCCGCCCGAGGCCAATATCGTCCCGTCGGGGGAAAAGGCCACGCTGTTTACCCAGCCCGTATGGCCGGTCAAGGTGCGCAGTTTGTGCCCATTGACAATATTCCAGAGAATGACCGTGTCATCAAAACTTCCCGAGGCCAACTTGCTCCCGTCTGGAGAAAAGGCCGCACTCGTGACCCCGTTAGTATGCCCATTCAGGACACTCAATTCAGCTCCTGTGCCGATGTCCCAAAGAATGATGGTGCTGTCCGTGCTTCCCGAGGCGAGGATATACCCATCCGGCGAAAACGCTACACTTGATATCCCGCGTGTATGCCCGCTCAAGACGCGCAATTCCTGACCTGAGACAACATCCCATAATCCCACCGTGCCGTCTAGATTACCGGCCGCGATGATTGTCCCATGAGGCTGAATGGCTATACTCAGCACAGCGGAAGAGTAATTCAGGGTCCGCAATTCCTGGCCGTTGGCAGGGTCCCAGAATTTCACGGTACCATCCTCGCCACCCGACACCAAAATCGTCCCATCCGGGGAAAACGTAACCCCTCCACCTCCCAAAGCATGACCGCTCATGGTCAACAGGATATTGCCATTGCCCACATCCCAGAGCACGATCGTTCCATCGGAATTCCCTGCGGCCACCGTATCCCCAAGAGGAGAAAAGGCAATATCCCACACCAAGGCAGGATTTGTCATCGTGCGCACTTTTTGACCGCTGGGGACATCCCACAGGACAACCGTCCGGTCAGCACCTCCGGTAGCCAACGTTTGTCCATCAGGCGAAAAGGAGAGGCTGTACAACAGGTCAGTGTGTCCATCCAAAGTATGCAGTTCCTGACCACTGGCGACGTCCCATAGTTTCACAATATGGTCCTCGAAGGAACCGGCTGCCAGGGTCGTGCCGTCCGGTGAAAAGGCGACTGCCTTCACCTGGTAAGCAAGGCTGAAGGTGCGGATCTGCTGCCCGCTGGTATAGTCCCATAGGATGACCGTGCGATCCATGCCTCCCGATACGAGCAGCGTTCCAGCAGGTGAGAAAGCGATGGTTTCTATCCGGCCAGAATGCCCGCCGAGCGTGCGTATCTCCTCCCTACTGGCAACGTCCCATAATCTTACCGCGCCGTCAGAACCCGCGGATGCCACCACGGTCCCATCCGGGGAGAAAGCCGTACTCCACACGATGTCTCCAGTCTCTATGAGACGCGCGTCGGTTTGGGTTTGGGTATCGAACAGATAGATACCCAAGGATGTGGCCACTACCAGCATTCGTCCGTCAAAGCGCCAGGCGATTTGGTGAATCGTCCCTTTTCCCCAGCGGGCCAGTTGGCGCAAACGGTCAATGTTGTCCGAAGTAATGAATGTCTGCGGCATGGACAGGGGCGTACCCGCAAGGACAGAACCGGGCGTGGATGTAATCGTCGCTGTGGCTGTGGGCGCAGACTCAGACGGGGTTGGGTTGTTGCCTGAGGGCTCAGACTCAGATGGGGTTGGGTTATTGCCTGTGGGGAGGTTACAAGCCAGGATAGAGGCAATGAGCACAAGTACTGGTATCAAACGATGGATTTTCATCGCTTCCTCCATTTCTCGACACAAAAATATTTTACATCTTTCATGGGGCATTTACAACGATTACCCGCAAAAACCCCGGCACGGCAATATTACAGATGCCCTTGCTTCGCGGAAAGGGCTTTTTTCGTTCCATGAGTGATTTCAGTATTGGAAATTGCTAACACGCAAACTCATACGGGTGTTGAGGTGGTCGGGCCGGAAAACACCACGCAGTCCTAGCCGTTGCCCAACACCAGGCGCCGAAGGCAGCGGAGCAGGCGGCAACGTAATGATCAGTGATATCAACCCTGCGCGGGATTCCGGTCATTTTTTGTTCACCAAGCCATTCCAGTAGATGTTTACGTGCCGGCTTGTTATGTTTGAAGGTGGCCACATCCATTGAGGGTGCGCCGTGGAGAAGCAGACAAGCCCCGGGATGAACTTCGATGATCTTCAGTGATGCAAAATTCGGTTTCAAGGTCTCTAACATACGGGCCAGAACGATTCCTCGCAGGGTCAAGTACACCATGCGGGCCATGGTGGGCGGCATCACCACTCTTTTGTCACCGCCCTTGTCTTCGATATGTTTCCGCAGGCCTTTGTCTGATTCACGAAGCCCACCACGCGGCAGGTAGGAAAGCGGCGCATCAAGGCCGACAATGATACTTTCGCTCTTTTCAAAGCGCGAAATCATTTCTAGAATCTGATCATCATCCGCCCCATTTCGAGCATCCAAGAATCTTAATCCTTCCCCTCCCTGCTCCTGTTTGAAAGAAACGAGGCAAGTATCCACGACATTACGCGGCCCCGAGAGGTCAATACCAACGATGATCATGTTCCCTTCATCCTACTGAATTTTCATGATTTCGCAGTCACCTGCCCATCATCACCCTCGCCGCCCGCCTCCCGATCTCCACTGCAAAGTTCGTCCCCCGATCCCAAGGATAGACCTGGCTCATCGAAGTGAAATACACCCCTTCCAGAGGCGTCTGAATGGCCGGGATATTCTTCGAATGGTTCACCAGCGGCACCGGTTGGGCATAGCCGGTGCGAAACAGCCAGGTCTTGCGCACCCAGTCCCGCTCGAACTTGGGGTTGAACTTCTTCAGGGCTGGCAAAAAGCGCTCCAACAGTTCCTCCTGGCTCAGGCGGAAGTACTCGTGCTCCGGTTCCAGGTAATCGCCCATGTATACGATGTGATCACCGCCGAAGTGCTCCGCCCCCACATAGTTGGTGTGCTCCACCAGCGCCAGGAACGGGTAGCCCGCATTCTTCGGCAGGTTGTACCAGTAGTAGCCCTCCTCCGAGAGCCGGTGCTCGAGCGCTAACACCATCACCACCGCGCCCATGGACTTCATGCTGCGCAGTCCTCGCAGATATTCCTCGGGTAAAGACGGGACGAGCCGGCTCATCGCCTCGGGCGAGAGCGTGACCAGCACCTTGTCATAACGCTCTAGCCTCTCACTGCGGACGCTGACGCTACCCATGCCTGCCTCGCACGCGATGAGCCTGACCGGCATCTGCAGCCGGATCTCGACCCCCATCTCCCGCAGCCGCTCGGCAAGCATATCGGCGAAACGTTGGAACCCGCCCTCGAACGTGCCCAGGCGCGTGGTGCGCGCCTTGAGCCGCGCCCACATCCACGCCATGTTGACCTGCTTGTAGTAGCGCTCGCCAAACTTGCCGATCACCAGCGGCTCCCACATCATTTCGTAGACCTTTTCCCCGGCCCATTTGCGCATCCACTCGTCCACGGTGAACCCTTCCAGCGGCCTCCAGTTGTTCGTCAGCCGCAGGTACAGCCCAACCAGCCCGAAGCGGAGCTTGTCCACGCCCCAGCCCAAGCCGGGGAAGAGGATCGCCTTGAGGATGGAATCGAACGGGTAGAATTTCCCCTCGTGGTACATGACCGTGTACGGGCGCGGAAAGAGTACCTTGTCCTCCCAGCCCAGCTCGCGAATCAGCCCAAAAATGTGCCGGTCGCCGGCAAACCAATGGTGATAATACTTTTCCACCCACCAATCCCAATGCGGCTCTTTGAATCCACTGGCCAGCCCGCCGACAGTCTCCGCCGCCTCGTAGATAATTACCTTATGCCCGACTTTTGCCAGGTCGTACGCGGCGGCCATGCCGCCGAAGCCTGCGCCGATGATCGCGATTTGCATCTTGACTCCTGTTTGTTCAAGGTGTATTATATGTTTAGTGATCGGGTGGCCCAGGGACCTACTAGTACACCACTAGTGGCTGAACTGGGTGTAACTCCTCAGGAGACATCCCGATCGCTTATTTTTTGGAACAGTGCCAGAATTTCATCCAATTTGATCACTTTGTCAGGTATTTGTTCTTTGGTGTAAACTGCAAGGGCCTTTTTGTGGGCGTTTGAAGATTTTCCAATGTGTTCGAAATGGATTACCTCCACATCAATTTCGATATTGGCCTTCCACAGCATGTTGAGCAGATAGAGCTTGATTTCGGCATTTCGACCGGGATATTCAACATCCAACGCAATTTGGTCTGCGTGAGGAGCGTGGTCTTTCAAGAGAAAGAAAAGGCCAATAGCAAACAACCTCATGTAAAGCACTTTCCCAGTTCTCCCCTGTTCCCGTAACCTTTGCACACAGTCCCGCTTCACTTGGGCGGGGATAAGAATCGCATAGCTTTCCTCATCTGAAAACGCCAGTACAGTGGGAACTTTCGTATCTGCTATCTTACCGCTCTGGTCCACTTCAACACGCATTATCTTCTCCCAGTTCCCTTTTCAGCGAATCACTCCACTTGATCCCCTCGCGCGCCAGATAATACGCACCCAGGGCTGTGATCGGCACCCACAGGGCAAGATGGAGAACGAGGGTATAACCTGTGGCAACGGCCTTGTCAATGCCATCCGCCTGCAAGACGGCGATGCCGGGGGCATCGAAGGTGCCCAAGTAACCGGGTGCGGCCGGGATGGTGGTCGCCAGGTTGACCACACCGTTCATCAACATCAAAGTAAAGAAATCGACCTCGAAGCTGAAGGCGTGCATCACGAACCAGTATTTGACCGTCTCCAGCAACCAGATGATCACCGACGTGACGAATACCATCAGAACATTGACCGGTGAACGCAACGATTCCAACCCACCCAGAAATTTGTGCATGGTACCGCTGGTTCGCTCGCGGATACGCCCGGGCAGGAGGCGTTCAATGAACCATTGGCCTGCCTCCGCCGTCACCTTCGGGAACATGGCTGCCAGCAAGAAAATGAGCAGCGCGCCGAAAAAAGCTACGCTGCCCCAGATGGCCAGGTCTTGGATGGTCACTTCCCATTTTCCCACCGGAACGAGCACTTCCGCCAGCTTCGCCAGTTGGGCTAGGTTGACGAAAACGAAGGCCAACATCACCACGCCGTCGAAGATGCGCTCGACGATAATGGTCGCCAACGAGGCCGAGATTGGCACGCTTTCCTTTCGTTTCAAAATTACCGCACGCAACACCTCACCTGCCCGCGCGGGGTAGATATTGTTACCCATGTAGCCAATGCAGGTGATGGGAAACATCGCTCGCGTTTTGATAGCTTTGATAGGTTTGAGCAAATAGTGCCAGCGCCAGGCGCGCGCCCAGACCGCGACGAAGTAAACCGCCACGCCAGGGATGATCCACCAGTAGTTGGCTGTCTTGAGCGAAAGCCAGAATGCAGCCCAATCCAGCTTACGGACGACGAAATACAGAAAAATGGCACTTATCAGCACCCCGAGCCAGAATTGCCAGCGTTTCATGGGCACGATTGTACCAGAAGAGATAAAAGTATAAATGAGCCGAACGCCTCTGGCTCGTTTGGCTCTGCTATAATTGATGATGTGCAACTCAACTCCCCTGCTCCTGATTTTTCTCTTCCAGACTTGAATGGAAAAATCCACCGCTTGAGTGAGTATCGCGGCCGGATCGTGATTCTCAATTTCTGGTCAGCAGAGTGCCCCTTTGCCGAGCGGGTTGACCTGGAACTGGTGCGTTATCTTTGGGGGTGGGGGAAACGCGTCGTCCTGCTGACCATCGCCGTCAACGCCAACGAAAGCCAGGCGCAGGTGGCCGCGGCGGCGCGTCAGCGTGGGCTCGCGCCGGTGTTACTGGGGAGCAGGTCAGAGGTCCCGGACGAATACGAGGCGCAGACGACACCCCATCTGTTCGTCGTGGACACGGACGGCATCCTGCGCTATTGTGGCGCGTTCGACGATGTCACCTTCCGCCAGCGCGCCGCGACGCGTTTCTATCTCAAGGATGCTGTCGAGTCTCTGTCCGCCGGCTTAAGCCCGGAACCGGCAGAGACAGCGCCTTATGGCTGCACCATCGTGCATCACGTTCCTTGATTCATGCTAGAATTGAAACATGAACATTGAATCGGCTCAGCGAATTACTTTCCTCAAGAAGATGCATCCTTTCCGCAGCCTGACGGACGAACAGGTCGCCGCTGTGGCCGACAAATTGAAAGAAGAGATCCACCCAGCAGGGAAAGTTATTTTAGCGGAAGGCAAATCGGAGGATCGTTTCTTCTTGATCTATCGCGGCAGGGTGAGCATCAGCCGAATACGAAAAGGGAAGGAAGAACAACTGGCCATCTTTGTGGCAGGAGATTTTTTCGGAGAAATGGGGGGAACTCTCCGAGGCCCTCGCTACGCCTCCATCCGCACAGAGGAGGAAACCCATTTGCTGGCCTTGTCCCGCCGTGATTTCGTTGGTTTCGTTAAGCAATTTCCCAAGTTCAAGACCAATATCGAAATTGCAATTTCTAGCCGAAAGTTGGCACAAAAATTACGTTATAAATGGTTGCGGCCTGATGAAGTCATTTATTTCTTGGCACGCAAACATGAGGTGCTACTTTGGCAGGCATTGATTATTCCAGAATTGATTGCGGTTCTTTCGATTACTCTGGGGGTATTCGGTGGGTTGGTCTCCCTGCCGGTCTTGGTATGGTCGGGGGGAGTGCTTATGATAGTAGCTATATTCTGGGCTATTTGGAATGGCCTGGACTGGGGGAATGATTACTATATTGTGACCAACCAGCGCGTGGTCTGGCTAGAAAAGGTGATTGGTATCTATGACAGCCGACAAGAGGCCCCCCTCAGCACCATCCTTTCGGTAGGCGTACAGACCAGCATGACGGGCCGGATGTGGGATTATGGGGATGTTATTGTTCGCACCTATGTGGGACGAATCCCCTTTAGCTATGTCAACCACCCCCAACAGGCGGCTGCAATTATCGAGGAGTATTGGCGCAGAAGCAGGGAGGTCTCCCGCCGAGAAGAGGTCAAAGCCATGAAGCAGGCCCTGCGGGTCAAATTAGGCCTGGAGAAGGTAAGCGAGCCAATACCTTCCGAGTCGAGAGAGACACCCAAGCCTGTGAGGTCGTACAGATCCAGCGTACTCATGATCCTTAGTCGGGATATTTTTAGGCTGCGGTTCGAAGAGGGTGACACAATCACCTATCGTAAGCATCTGTTCGTTCTACTGGAACAGGTGGGCTGGCCTACGATTTTTATCCTTATGTTCGCTGGCGCGATCATCGCGCGCCTGGTAAATCTTGCACAGGTAGAACACCTGGCATTGATCACGATCACACAAAGTGGCCTGTCCATTGACCCCCTGTTTCTTACCTTGCTAATCGTGATGATCCCCCTTATCTTTTGGTGGAGTTATCAGTATCTCGATTGGAGTAACGACATTTTCCAGGTTACTCCAGATCAAATACTCGACATTGATCGCAAACCTTTTGGAACGGAGCAACGCCGATCCGCACCGCTCGAAAACATCTTAAGCACAAAAGCAGATCGAGTCGGTTTATTGGGTTATATATTCAACTTTGGGAACGTGTATATCTCTGTAGGCAGCATGGAACTAGTCTTCGAGGATGTCTACAACCCTGTAGCTGTTCAATTGGATATTGACCAACGCAGAATAGCAAATGTCGCAAAAAGAAGGGAAGCGGAAAATATCGCAGAACGTGATTTCCTGGCTGACGTGTTCGCAGAATATCATCGCAGCAGCGAGGAATATCGCCACGAGCAGGAAAACAAAGCCGGCCAAAGTGATGTACAATAGCGCCGCTTTAATCCTTTTATCGGTTGATAAACTATGCCAATAGGCGAAATCGTGACTCTCCCGGACCCAGTCCTGCGGCGCAAGGCTAGGCCGGTGACCAAATTCGACAGTGCTCTGCAAACCCTGATCGAGAACATGACCGAGACGATGCGCGCCGCGCCTGGCGTCGGTTTGGCCGCGCCCCAGGTGGGCATCTCCGAGCGCGTCATCGTGGTCGAGTATGGCGACGAGGAAGACGAAGAAGCGCCCAAGAAACTGTACGCGGTCGTCAACCCCGAGCTAAAGGTCACCTCCACCGAGACCGAGCTCGGCGTGGAAGGCTGCCTTTCGGTGCCCGGGTTGTTGGGGGAGGTGGAACGTTCACTGGCGGTGACGGTTAAGGGTCTGAACCGGCACGGCCAGCCGATGCGCGTCAAGGCCAAAGGCTGGCTGGCGCGCATCTTTCAGCACGAGATTGACCACCTAAACGGCGTCGTCTTCACCGACCGCGCCACAAAAGTCTGGAAGCCGGAGCCGGATCAGCCCGCAGTGGACAACGTATAACCATAGATAAACACATAATGAACACTGATGCAGGGGGAATCCAATTATCCAGCATCGTTTTATCCGCGTTTATCTGTGTTCATCTGTGGCAGAATTCATGTACCTCACTCACCTCTCCCTGACCAATTTTCGCAATTTTGCCCGCCTAGCCATGGATGTACCCCGGCGGGTGGTTTTGCTAACGGGGGATAATGCCCAGGGCAAAACCAGCCTACTGGAAGCGGTTTATTTCCTGGCAGCATTCACATCCCTGCAAACACACCTAGATCGGCAACTGGTCAATTTCATCGCCGCCCGCGAGGCCTTGGCAGTGGCGCGCCTGGTAGGGGAGTACACGCGCGGGCCAACGGCGCACAAGCTCGAGGTGCGCTTGATTCTCGAACCGAGCGGTGTGAATGGTCAAAGGCTGCGCAAGGAAATCCTTTTGGATGGGGTCAAGCGTCCGCCCTCGGAGGTGATCGGCCACTTCAACGCGGTCATCTTCATCCCGCAGATGATGCAGATCATCGAGGGCGGCCCGGAAGAGCGCCGGCGCTACCTGAACCTGGCGCTGGCACAGACGATCCCATCCTATGCGCGCCTCTTGAACGAGTACGGCCAGGCGCTGACGCAGCGCAACGCCTTGCTCAAGCTACTCAACGAACGCGGCGGGGACGCCTCACAATTGGATCCTTGGGATGCAAGCCTGGCAAGCAGCGGGGCGCAGATCATCCTAGCACGCATTCAGGCAGTGCAGGAGATCGAGAAATTGGCCGCCCATACCCATGGCGAGCTGACCCATCGCCAGGAGGTATTGCGCCTGAGCTACCTGCCGGCTTACGACCCCCTGCCGCGTCCGGCCGGGCAAATCGCCATGCCGCTTGACGCGCCGGTTGACAGGAGCAAACTGACCCTGGAAGAAATCCAGCAGGGTTTCCTGCAGCGGCTGCAAGCGGCGCGCGGCGAGGAAATCGGGCGCGGCATGACGACCCTCGGGCCGCATCGCGACGAGCTACGTTTCCTGGCGAACGGCATTGACCTAGGCGATTACGGCTCGCGCGGCCAGGCGCGGACGGCGCTGCTGGCGCTCAAGCTGGCCGAGGTCGAATGGATGAAAAAGAAGACAGGCCAGTGGCCAGTGCTGCTGCTCGATGAGGTGCTGGCCGAGCTGGACATCCAGCGCCGTGCCGATTTGCTGGCGTATATCGAAAAAAGCGAACAGGCTCTGCTAACCACGACCGATCTGAACTTGTTTGCCCCCGGTTTTGTCGAGAAGGCCAGTGTCAGGCGAGTGGAGCGTGGCCAAGTCAGTGTTCAGTAATCAGGTTTTAATTAGTTAAGGAGGGCGCATGCCTATCAAACACGCAAACGCTGTCCCGGCGGAGTCGGTCAAGGCCGGAGATTTCACCACCATCCAGGTTTTGCAGCAAGGCCCGAACTTCGCTATGCGGCGCTTCGTCATGCAGCCCGGCGGTGGAATGCCGAACCACACCAATACGGTCGAGCATGAACAGTACGTGTTGCGCGGTCACGCCCGCATCGGCATTGGAGGCGAGGAATATGATGTGCAAGCCGGGGACGTGGTCTTCATCCCGGAGGGCGTGCCGCATTGGTATCAGAACGTTGGGAAGGAGGATTTCGAGTTCTTGTGCATGA
Organism: uncultured Chloroflexus sp.; assembly: GCA_964478375.1. Lineage (GTDB taxonomy): Bacteria > Chloroflexota > Anaerolineae > Anaerolineales > Villigracilaceae > CG2-30-58-95. The sequence goes on from CAYZIQ010000003.1 coordinate 45,829, forward strand.
TCCCCAACAAGGCGGATGAGATCAAGATTGTTGAGAAGGGGTGCTGATAAGTTCCAGCGCGGGGGAATCACAGCGGCTTCTTTGCCGGCATCCCCGCCTTGCGCGGATACTGCTCTGGTGTGGCGGCGACCTTGTCAATCACCACCAGGTAGCGTTCATCGGCCACGCCCGGTAGGGTGACAGGGATCAACTGCCGCAGTCGGCCGCCCAGAATCTTCAGGGCTGGCTCGGCCTTATGGACTTCCGCCGGGCCGCTGGCCCCTTTCTGTGCCAGCATGTGACCGTTGATCTGCAACAAAGGGAGGAGATACTCCGCCAGCACCGGCAGGTCAGCCACGGCGCGGGCTACGGCCCAATCATACTGCTCGCGGTGCGAGGACATTTGTCCAACCTCCTCGGCGCGCGCCGTGAGCACCTCCACGCCCTCCATTTTCATCGCATCTGCAACGTGGCGGCAGAACTTGGCCTTCTTGCTGACCGATTCGACCAGCGTCAGGCGCATGGCAGGATACAAGATTTTCAGCGGCAGGCCAGGGAATCCCGCACCGGTGCCCACGTCCACCAGGCGTACAGGAGGATTCTCTTTCCATGCCAACACGCAGGAGAACGAATCCAGAAAATGCTTGATGCGGATTCCTTCCGCATCGCGGATGGCAGTCAGGTTGAATTTTTGATTCCAGTCCAGCAGTTCACGCTCGTAATTCATCAAGGCTACCACTTGCCATCCGGTCAGGCGGATACCAAAGAGTTGCCGCGCCTCACGAGCGAGTTTGTCCATCCTTTTGATTATAAAAGACCCGACAGGTTTTTGGGGAACCTGTCAGGTCCACTACTCACTAAAAACTGATCACTGATTACTGATTACTGTTTACTGGCCTTAGCAGCCTTCTTCGCCTTGCGCCTGCGCACCGCCGCCACGATGCCCCAGACGACCAGCGCAACCGGGCCGAAGACGAGCACCAGCACCCACAGGTAATACAGGAAGAAGCGGATCAGGAAGTTGACGAAACCTTCCAGGAAGTTGACCAGTCTCTGGATGGCTTCGAGCGCCACGCCCTTGGGCTGCCAGCCGCCGATCTCGACCGGCTTGATGGTTTCCTCGGCAATCAAGGTCACGTTGATGAGCGAATAGTTCGATGACTGCTCGTAATACTGCATCTGACCCTTGATCTGTTCGATCTGGCCGCGCACGGAAACAATTTGATTATAGACGGCCAACACATCTTGTGTCTTGGAGGTGGTGTTGCTGTTGGGGTTGTTTTTGGCTTCTTCCATAATGGCCTGGAGTTCCTGTTCGGCCAACTCCAGGTTTTTCAATTGGCTTTTTAGATCCGTATATTGGGCGGTCACATCCTCACCAGAGCGAGTTTCACTCTGCACCTCGACGGCATCAGCCTTGATCTGGCTCATGGCGATATCCAGCTTGTCCGCCGGAACGCGGATGGAGATGATGCCTTGCGGGGCAGTATCACCATTTTGCATGTAGGTCTGGTACAGGTTCATCGAGACCACGAACCCGCCCATGCTGGCTGCCATCTGGGAGATGGCGTCCATCTTTGCCTGCGGGTCTTTGACGACGACAGTCAGGTCGGCGTTCATAATGACCAGCCGATCCTGCGTCGTGACGCTGTTGGGGATGGCAATACCGCTAACCCCTGTCTCGGCGGTATCGGCGCCGAGTGCGCGTGGGACAGCCGGCAATTCCTTGGGCGCAACGGACTCCTGCACCCCGCCTACTGACTGGGAATAGACCTCCGGAGTCGGCGTACTGGCTTCCTTAAGTCTGCAGGCAGACAGCAACGCGGCAACGATTACAATTACAAATACGGTTCGCTTGGACATGGCTTCTCCTCCTGAGAGAAAGCTGCGGATGGGTTTTGCGTTATAGACGCCTGGTGTCAGAAAATGTTCCTCCAATTCTTCGCCGAGCAGAGGCCCTGAACTTGCCGTCCCCCGCACCTGCGACGCACCGCAGGTGCAGGCGCAGGTGAGTGCCGGGGAGTGCA
>CAYZIQ010000004.1:0-47639 GCA_964478375.1 uncultured Chloroflexus sp.
TGCTGATCGTCCCCCAAATCACGATTACCAGAATGGCCAGACCAATCGCCCAAACAGAGGGACAAGTATATCAGGGGAATGCCTTTTGGAGCCACTCTAACGGGTTGACTTGTACACCATTAACCCATATCTCCCAGTGGAGATGCGGGCCGGTAACGCGCCCTGTTCCGCCGACCTTACCGATAATGTCTCCAGCCTCGACTTTTTGGCCGGCCTGCACCAGGATCTCGGACTGGTGCCAGAAACCGCTATAAACACCCCAACCGTGGTCAATGATCGTCGCGTAGCCCCGGACCTCGAGCTGGTCAGCAAAAACGACCACCCCGGGTGCCGGGGCATAGATTGGCAACCCTGCGCCGCCGCAAAGATCAAGCCCCGAATGGAAACCAGAAATGGTCAATGTTCTATCTTCCGTCGTGTAGACCCGGCGGCTTCCATAAAGCGAGTTATAGCGATCTGGAAAAAAACCAGGACTCCTAAAAACTCCCTCCCAATAGCGTTCAGGCGTTGCCGGGGACACGAGATCGCGAATCTGGGCATCTTCAGGTTCGGTAATTGCGGGGTCTATCATTTCACGGTTCACGACCAGGATCGGGTCATTCGGATAGTAGCCAGACTTTACCAGCACCATTTGCTCGAACGATTGGAGGGTGCCATCTGGCAAGATCGCGTCCAACCTTAACGGGTAGATGCCCGGCTCGGTCATCGCGTGGATGCCCTGCAATGCCACCCAGGAACCATCACTCATTTGGAAAAAGTGCAAGGGCTGATCAATCAACATCCCCCCCAGGCTCACCGGTTGCGTGGCAATAACATGGATCTCGACGGTTGTGCCTTGAATGGGTGGAAGGGGAGACACATCAACTGTGGAAAAGGCGGCCGGTAGGCCAGTCATTTTGGCGTCTGAGTTGCCGGAGGGGAGATAAAGCACATCATCGGGCAAACCGGCCCAAGTTCCGGAAAGTTCGTTGATCTCGGTCAATGTCCATGGATCGGTATCCTGGCGGACAGCCAGCTCGAGCATCGTCTCACCCGGTCTCAGGTTCGAGCGCACTGTCCAGGCAGGTTGGCTTTCCTGTTGCAAGATAATGAGCTTGACACCTGCATATAGTTCAGTTGGGCTGACGATGTGGTTCAGTTTCATCAACATTGCATCGTCAACCCGATACTGGCGGCTTAGGCTGCGCAACGTCTCCCCGAATGGGACGATTTCGGTGTTCAGCGTGCCGTTCAGGCCCTCCAGGCCAGGGATGACTAGGTGGTCGCCGACGTAGATCTCAGAACTGGTCTTTCCATTGGCCCTCAAAATATCTTCGACGCTTGTATTGAAAAGCGCGGCGATGTCCCAGAGCGTATCGCCCTCCTGGACGATGTAGACGGGACCGGCCGTCGAAGGTGATGTGGGCGTGGGTGTTTGCGCTGAGGCCGGGGTGGCAGAAAATCCCAGCAGTAGAGCAAGGACGATGATGGAAAGGCGTTTAGTCATTGATGAAGGTTACCTTGTCCCCTATTTTGAAATCCTTTATCCGCTCCGGGTGGATTTCCAGGATGTACTTTGCGGGACGCTTCGGGAAATAGGCCAAGTGCCAGGCTTTGGCGTGGAGGCTGTCAACGACGGTGTAGTCCGCGTTGATCCAGATGATCGCCAAATCATCGAAGACAGCCAGCATGTGGATTGCCCCGTCGAGGCGGCTCTCCCGTCTCTGGACCAGGAGCAGGCCTTCGTTCGGGGCGAGGCGACCGTGGAAGGTCAGGCCTCGCAGGCGGCAGAAGAAGCTTTCGCAGTAGCCAGCCCATAAGGGCTGTTCAAGGGCGTGGCTTCGATTTTGTATTTGAACTTGGCGGGGCATGTTTGTATACAAACGAGAAACGGGGCGAAAAAACGCCCCGTTCTGTTTTTGCAGGATTAGGCTTTTTTCTTGCGGAGAACGGTGTCTATGCTGTTCAGTAATTCCTGGGGGCTGAAGGGTTTGGCGATGTAATCATCCACCTTGGCGATGTGCAGCCCGAGGACTTTATCAATGCTCTGGGCCTTGGCCGTTACGACGATTACCGGAATGTCGCGAGTGGCCTCGTTGGCTTTCATTTGCTGATATACTTCCCAGCCATCCATCTCGGGCATCATCAGGTCAAGCAGGACAAGATCAGGTTTTTCTTCGCGGATCAATTCCAGCCCTTCGCGACCACCCGCGGCGCCCTTGACATCAAAGCCACGCCGGCCAAGGATGAGACGGATCAAGTCAATCATTTCTGGTTCATCTTCGATGCAAATAACTTGTTTATTGGAAGTTTCTGCCATAGTGTCAACCTGCTTTTATGAAAGGATCTTGTCCAAGGTGTTCACGACAACCGGGCTTAAAGCCCCTTCTGTGGGCATATTATAGCACGGTTGCGCAGAGGAGATTTACATTTTGCCGCCTCAATGAATTGGAGTGTATGAGTTGCGATGATTTATTAGAACTTTATATAATATATTCACTTGGTCTGGATTAGATGTATATAGGTTGGTATAATCAGGGTGGTCTGACAGGAGGTATGTGTGAATTCGCGCAACCAATCATATATTATTTATCTCCTGCTTTTCATTGCTATTGTGGCGATGGTCTATTTCAACGTCCGGCAACAGACGGGTGCACAACAGCCGTTGACCATCAACCAGTTGGCATCTTTGATTCAGCAGGGTAAAGTATCGCGTATAGTTATCCAGAGCGATAACCAGTTGCAGGTTATCTCTCCGAGCAGCAGTGGTACGATTGAACAGACAGCCCAGAAAGAGGCCGAGACGACACTTGTAGCTCAATTGATTGATCTAGGAGTTACGCCGTCGCAGCTTGCTCCCGACAAGATCCAGATAGAAGTCAAACCCCCCAGCCCATGGGCTGGTATCCTAACGCTTGCGGGTTACGTCTTACCCTTCTTGTTGCTGGCTGCGCTTTTCTGGTTCATTTTCCGCCAGGCGCAAGGCAGCAATAATGCTGCCATCTCATTTGGCAAATCGCGGGCGCGCATGTTCAACAGCGATCACCCGACTGTCACTTTCGAAGATGTGGCCGGAGTCGAAGAATCGAAAGAAGAGTTGAAGGAGGTGGTCGAGTTTCTGCGCGAGCCGCAGAAATTCATCCAACTGGGCGCACGCATCCCGAAGGGCGTTCTGCTGGTCGGGCCGCCCGGAACTGGTAAAACCTTGTTGGCAAAAGCTGTTTCCGGCGAGGCAGGCGTTCCATTCTTTTCGATCTCCGGCTCCGAGTTCGTGGAGATGTTCGTCGGCGTAGGCGCAAGCCGGGTGCGCGACTTGTTCGAACAAGCCAAACGTCACTCGCCGTGCATCGTCTTCGTGGATGAAATTGATGCAGTCGGCCGCCAGCGCGGCGCGGGCTTGGGCGGTTCGCACGACGAGCGCGAGCAGACCCTGAACCAGATGCTGGTCGAGATGGACGGCTTCGATACAGACACCAACGTCATCATCATGGCAGCCACCAACCGTCCCGATATCCTCGACCCGGCCCTGCTGCGTCCCGGTCGTTTCGACCGCCGCGTGGTGCTTGACAGGCCAGACATGCGTGGGCGTGAAGCAATCTTGCGCGTTCATGTCAAAGGCAAACCATTGGAGCCGAATGTTGACTTGGGGACGATTGCACGCGGCACGCCCGGTTTCGTGGGTGCCGATCTGGAAAATACTGTTAACGAGGCGGCTATCCTGGCGGCTCGGCGTAATAAGAAGGCGATCGGCCAACCAGAGCTTGAAGAAGCCATCGAACGTGTGGTCATGGGGCCTGAACGCAAGAGCCGGCTGATCAGCGCCGAAGAGAAACGCATCATCGCCTATCACGAGGCGGGTCATGCAGTAGTGATCAACGCCATTCCCGAGGCGGACCCGATTCAGAAGATCACCATCGTCGGGCGCGGACAAGCGGAAGGTCTCACCTGGTACCGGCCGGAGGAGGATCGCGTTCTGACCTCGCGCAAGAAATTGGTTGCTCAACTGGCCGGTCTGCTTGGCGGTCGAGCTGCTGAAGAACTCATCTTCGACGATATTACCTCTGGGGCTTCGAGCGACCTTGAGCAGGTGACGAAGATTGCTCGCAACATGGTCACTCGCTGGGGGATGAGCGGCGAATTGGGCCAGATGACCTACGGCCAGAAAGAAGAATTGATCTTCCTCGGCCGCGAGATTTCGGAGCAGCGCGATTATTCTGAAGCAGTCGCCCAGCAGATTGATCGCGAGGTACGCAAGCTTGTTGACGAGGCTTTTGTCCAGGCGCAAAAGCTTTTGAAGAAATACCAGGCCGAATTGGATAGAGTTGCTGGCCGCCTGCTCGAAGTAGAGACCCTCACGCGCGAGGAGTTCGAGAAGATCTTCCCGCCGCCGGTCCCGAAGAGGAGTGGCACGCCGCAACCGGCGTAGGACGCAAAACGTAAAAAACCTCTCGCATCCTGGGGGAGGTTTTTTTGTGCACCACGAATTACGGCATGTTTTACGTTTACCCCCTGCTTGCCTCTTTATGCTGCCTCACTAACTCACGGCGCAGGATTTTGCCGACGGTCGTCTTGGGCAACTCGTTGCGGAACTCGATATGGGTTGGGACTTTGAAGGCGGCCAATCGTTCCTTGCACCATGCCTTGATCTCGTCCTCGCTGAGCGTCTCTCCCGGCTTGACCACCACCCAGGCCTTGACTGTCTCGCCGCGATACGGGTCTGGAATTCCCGCCACGCCGACTTCCAATACTTTCGGATTGGCGCTGATGGCTTCCTCAACCTCTCGCGGCCAGACCTGATAACCGCCGGGCTTGATGAGTTCCTTCTTGCGGTCAACGATGTAGAAGTAACCATCCTCGTCCATGCGGGCAATGTCGCCAGTGTAGAGCCAGCCATCGCGCAGCGTGTTGGCAGTCTCGGTGGGCATGTTATGGTAGCCTTTGAACACCTGAGGTCCTTTGATGACCAGTTCACCGATTTCGCCGATGGGCATTTCGGTCTTGCCGTCGTCCAGGTTGATGATTTTGGCGTCTACATCGGGCAAAGGAAGCCCGATCGAGCCGGTGCGGCTCTCACCATACACCGGATTGCAATGTGTGGCAGTCGGTGCTTCGGAGAGGCCGTAGCCCTCGACCAGTTTGCCGCCGGTTAAGGCCTCGAATTTCTCCTTCGTCTCACGCATCAAGGGCGCGGAGCCGGAAATACATGCCTTGATTGAGCTTATATTGTATTTCCCTGCTTGAACATCTGGATGATTGTTGATGGCATTGTACATGGCCGGCACACCAGGATAGATGGTTGGGTGAAGTTTTTGAATATCACCCAAAATATCCTTCATCGCACGTGGGTCGGGCTCCATGATCATGGTGGCTCCGGAAGCCATAGCAAAGAGCATGCCTGCCACCATGCCATAGACGTGGAAAAGAGGGATAGCCATCAATACCAACTCGTTACCCTCGTTCAGGTCGGGCATATAAGACTTTACCTGCAGGGCGTTTGCGACCAGGTTGCGGTGCATGGCGATCGCGCCTTTGGATATCCCGGTCGTTCCACCGCTGTATTGGAAAAGGGCGGTGTCATCTGGGCCAATTTCCAATTTGGGTCGGTCTGTCGGGGAATACTTGGCGAGCAGGTCCTGGAACCAAATATCACCCGGTTGCAGTTCAACGCGGAAGCCACTCTTCTTCTCTTTCGCTACCGTGAACAGTACGCGCAGAATGGGAGGGAGCGTTTCTTTTAGGTTGGTGACGATCAGCGTCTTTATTTTGGTCTTGGGCTGCGTCACCTTCATCTTTTCGTAGAAGTTGCTCATGACGAGCATGATCTCGACGCCAGCGTCGTTGACCTGGTGCTCGATCTCCGGCGGCGTGTACAACGGGTTGGTGGCGACGACCACCCCACCGGCTTTCAGAATGCCGAAGTACGCCATGACAAATTGCGGCGTGTTCGGCATAAAGACTCCGACCCGGTCGCCTTTCTTGACGCCCATTGAAGCGAGCGCAGCGGCTAACTTGTCAGTGATCGAATTCATCTCCTTATATGAAATTGTAGCCCCCTTGAAGATGGTGCAGGGTTTGTCGGGATACTTTCTCGCCGACTCTTCCAGGAAATAGTACAGTGTTACGGCGGGGTAGTCAATGGTGTGCGGAACACCTTTGTCGTACCGCTTAAACCAGGGATGTTCTTTCATACCATTCTCCTCCTTGCACAGGAATAGGATATCACCTTACGTAAGTAGTATAGAGGCAAAGGAGGCAAAAGTCAACTGGTTTTCGTAACTAATTATTCAAAATGGTGTTGTTCGCCTTTTTTTCGATTGTCCGTAAAAGAAAAGCGCGGATGAATTCCGCGAGCCAGGGAACGGTCACTTCTCCGGGATTGAACCAATAAATTTCCGGATCGTCTGGCTTAAACCAGTTCGCTTGCCGTCGGACGAAGACGCGCGTCGCGCGTTTGATCTCGATAACAGCTTGCTCGCGGCTCATCTTCCCTTGCAAGACAGATACACACTGGCGATAGCCAATTGCTGATAGACTGGGCAGGTCGGGCGAGTACCCGCCCCCGAGCAGCGATTGCACTTCATCCAGCAAGCCATTGACGAACATAGTCTCGATACGGGCATCCAGGCGAGCGTACAACTCGGAGCGGGGACGGATCAGGCCTATGGTCAACAGGTGGTAGGGCGTTTCGCCGAGGGCGCGCTGGTCTGAGAAGCGTCTGCCTGTGATAAAGATTACCTCCAGGGCACGGATTGTCCGCCGAAGGTTGCGCGGGTCAATTTTTTCGGCGGCCTCAGAATCGAGAAGTTTCAATCGTTCGTGTAGCCAATATATGCCATGGACTTTCGCCAAGTCCTCCAGCACAGAACGCAACTGCAGATGCGGACCCTGAGCCGGCGGCGTCCAGCCATGCGTCACCGCCCGGATGTATTGTCCCGTCCCGCCGACTAGAAATGGCAGCCGTCCTCGCTGATGGATGTCCGCGATTGATTGGCGCGCAGCCTTTTGGAAAACAGCCAGGCTCCAGGCCTCGTCCGGCTCGGCTACGTCAATGAGATGATGAGGCACGCGCGCTCGTTCAACCAATGTAGGCTTGGCTGTGCCAATGTCCATACCACGATAGAACAGCCGCGAGTCTGCTGAGACAATTTCGCCTTCCAGCTGCTCAGCGAGTTGCAAACTGATTTCGGTCTTGCCGACCGCCGTCGGCCCGACGATCACAACCAGCGGCAGTCTCCCCTCTCCTTTAGGAGAGGGGGCGGGGGTAAGGTCAGGTGAGCACATTTTCGAAATGTGTAATGCGCGGCAGCTTGCTATCAGGCGAGCCTTCAATGGCGATTACGTCAAACTGCCAGTCGCCGTCAAATTCGCCTTCCTGGAGGTAATGCTCCGCGGCAGCCAGCATGTGGGCTTGCTTGCGCGGCGTGACCGAATCTTCAGGATAGCCAAATGTGTGCGAAGTGCGCGCCTTGACTTCAACGAACACAATCTGGCTTTCACGCTGGCAGATCAGGTCAATTTCCCCATACGGCGTGCGGACGTTCGTCGCCAGCAGCTTGTAGCCCTTTTTGACAAGGTATTCGGCGGCGATTTTTTCACCCCACTGGCCAACCCTTTGCCGCTTATCGCTCATGAGCGGAACTTCTCCAGCAAATTTTGCAAGCGGACGAACAATCCACGCTGGCGCGGAGCTGCCTTGAAAACCAAATACTTGTAATGTTCGAGCATAGTCTGTGTGGTGTGTTCGATGGCATATTGTTCAGAAGCTTTTTGGGCAGCTTTGCCTAGCCTGCGCCGTAAGTCATGATCCATACACAAGCGGGTCATTTTAGCTGCAAAGGCCGCTTGGTTTTCACTTGCTAGAAAGCCAGTGAAGCCATCCTCGACAGTATCACCTACTCCCACTGAGCGGATTCCGAGTACAGGCAGACTGCTCGCCATCGCCTCGATCACAGATAAGGGGTGCACCTCGGTTACTGAGGCGGTGACAAAAACGTCACACATTGCCAGGTAAGCGGGCAATGAATCGTAATCCAGCATACCGGTGAAGTGTATCCGATCTGACGCGCCGGTTTCAGCTGCTTGATTCTGGAGTGCCCCCTCCTCCGGGCCACTGCCGATGATTATCAGGTGGATATTTTCGATTGCCTCCGCCACGCCTGCAAAGGCTTTTATGAGGAAGTCGAGATTCTTCTCCGGTCCCAGGCGGCCGGTGTAGACGAGCAGAATATCCTCCGGCTTGAAACCCATTCTGGATCGTTGTGCTGCTTGGCCCGGCCAGCGAAAGCGTTGAAGCTCTACGCCGTTGGGAACGATTTCAATGTGACTCCTAACTCCCAGTTGGCGCAAAACCTCCGCCATTCCGGGCGAGGGTGAAATTACCAGATCTACGGCATCGCAGAATTGAGGCATATAGGTTTCCAAGAGCGTCTCGCTGATAGCCTCTGGCAAGAGCGGCAGGTAGGCTTGGGCGTAAAGATCGTAGCGCGTATGGTTGGTGAAAACAATCGGGATGCACAAGGGTCGGCAGTAACGTAAAGACAGGTATCCGCTCAAAAAAGGATGATGAACGTGCACTACATCCATCGTCTGGAGCAAGTGTTTTGCCTGACGGCTGTAACGAAGGGAAAGGTAATAGCCTGTATCTACCAAGGGAACCCCGGGCGAGCGGACGATGTTCCGCTCGTCGTCCTCATGCTCCAGGTCTCCAAATGTGAACACGAATACTTCGTGCCCGGCCTGTTCGAGGGAGCGTTTGTTCAAGGCGATGTAATTTGTAATGCCGCTGATATATGGTTTGTACACATCCGACATCATACCGATACGCATCTGGTTGCTTCTCCATATGGCGCGCGAGGAAACGATCCCAACCAGTTAAAGCATACAGGCATCTTAAGTCAATGAGGACGACCTGTCAAGGTAGGGTATAATTATCATGCCTGGGTCACTATGGCCGGGACGAACTTTGCACAAGCAATCACATAACCAAGGCAGTCTATGGCTCGTGTTCCTTCTTCTTTGCAACCGGATTACTGGAAATCCTTAAGCATCGGCAAGCAAGACCTTGAATTCATACATAATTATTTATTCGAGAACGAAATACCGCTCACCGAAAAAGAGTTGTTGCCTGTTCTCATCGAGGCGCGTATTTCCGCGGAACGTGCGTCAACGCTCAAGAAGCAGCAGGGGAATGGGAAAGTATATCTACCCAAAGAGCTATATAAAGCAGGCGATAAGCTGGTCTTCCCGGCACTAGATTGGCAAAAGGGAAAGGTGATCGCTGTGCGTCCTGGTGTGAACCCGGAGGCCGGTGAATTTGAGGTTATCGAAGTCGAATTCGAAGGCGGAGGCAAGCGCAGCTTTGCCACTAACCTGAATGACCACAAGCTCAATCAGCCGTTTGAAACCTCGGGAGCTGATGATTTGCTCAGCCGGGAACACGTTCTGGCTATTTATGGTCCGGAGCTTGAGAGAAAGTTGACTACCGCGCTGCAAAGTGACGAGGGTCTCGTGAAGATTGCCGGGCGCTGGTTCCCGCGTGCGCTGCTGGTGGATGTGAACGTCGGTCATCTCAACTTGGCGGAGGCGGTTCTGGATGAGGCCAACGGTAAGCCGTTGCCGACACATGCCCTGCTTGAGCAAGTTGAGTTGCCCGAAAATGTAAACCCCAAGCTGATCGAGTTTTCGATGAATTACGCCCTTCAGGAGGATGGGCGCTTTGACGAGGTCGGGCCGGCCGGAGAAGTGCTGTGGTCTCTCCAGCGGCTGGAGCCGGAAGATGTACGGCAGACTCCGTTGCAATTGCGCTATGTGCCCATCGAATATGATTCCTCTGTCCTGACGGATGAAATGTTGGCCCTCGAAGCGGAAATCGGCGACGAACTGAGTGATCTCGATTCCCCGCCCGAGCCGGTGGACGAAGTCCTTATCAGCCTGACGTATCCTCATTGGCGAGTCGGCACGCTGCCGGTCTCGGCACGCGTGCGCACGCTGTTCCCAACCGCATATGAATCTCCGCGCGTCTGTTTCACATTGGTGGATGGTCAGACGAAAGAGGCGATGCCGGCCTGGGTTGTCCGGCAGCAGCATTACGTCTATGGATTGAGCGAGTGGTATCGAAAGTACAACTTGATGCCCGGCAGCCTGGTGGCGGTGCGAAAAGGCAAGAATCCCGGCCAGGTCATCGTTCAGGCCCAGACTCGCCGCCCCACGAAAGATTGGGTGCGCACCGTGCTCGTCGGTCGTGATGGCGGCATCGTGTTTGCGACTCTGAAGCAGAACATCTCGGCCGATTACAATGAGCGGATGATCGTCGCTGTCCCCGATGTGGACGGCGTAGACCAGGCCTGGTTGCAGGCAGCCAAAGAGCGGACGCCGTTCGAGGTGCTGGTCAAGAATATCATGCTGGATCTATCCAAATTGAATTTGCAAGGTCACGTTCATGCGCAAGAGTTGTACTCGGCGCTGAACATCGTGCGGCGCTGTCCACCTGGCCCGATGTTGGCAACGCTGGCGACAAATCCAGCCTTCGTCCATGTTGGCGACATGCACTTCCGTCTCGCAGAACCAGAATAAGTAAGAAGAAGGGAGTTGGGAGGTGTGCGGGCGGCGAAGCCGCTCGCGCACCTCCCAACTCTCCAGCATTTTAGGAAGTTACGATAAGTGGAGCACACGGATGAGCGAAGTCAGAAAATTCAGCCTTGTCAAGCCCACACTGCAAACGCCTTTTCATATTGATTTCAAATGGTGGCAGGAGGGCGACCGCAACTGGCGCGTCGAACTGCGCAGCCTATTGTGCCAGGAACACCAGGCAGCTTTCGCTGAATTGCCCGAGGATCAATTGATTGATTGGATTGACCCGGAAACGGCCGAGGTGCAGCAGATGGACGGCTTGCAACATGCCCTGATCAGTCACTGCGCCCGGCGGGAGGGATTTCTGGAAAATACCACGATAGTTGACGCCGTGTTTCGTTTGCTGCTGGCCAACGGAAATACGCCGATGTCCGTGGAAGAGATTGGCTCGCGCCTCAACCGTCCGGCGGACATGATCTTGCGGACCCTGGCAGGCCCGCGCGTATACAAGGGTCTGCGTCCATTCGCAGTATAATTTATTCATGCCCCTGTAGCTCAACGGACAGAGCAGTAGCCTTCTAAGCTATTGGTTGTGGGTTCGAATCCCGCCAGGGGCGCTCGTTCAGCGTACAGGAATTCGTTTTCGAAGGAAACGGGTTCTTGGTGGCTTCTTTATTTAGAAGTGCTGCTTTCAGGAGGTTTGTTTCGATGGCTATCGAGCGTTTCGGGATCATCAAATTTAGAGGTAATGGAGTTACCGTCATCGGGCCGGACTTGGGAGCTGGCCAACCCGCTCCGGAATTCACCGTCCACGACCTCGACTGGGCGCTGTTCAAAGGCTTGGCAGATACACGGGGGAAGGTTCGCATCATCGCCTCTGTCCCATCCTTGGATACAGAGGTATGCGACCGCGAGACGCGCAAATTTAACCAGGAAGCCGCCGCTTTGAGCAAAGATATAGCCATTTTGGTCATCAGCATGGACCTGCCTTTTGCGCAGAAACGCTGGTGCGGTGCGGCCGGTGTGGATCAGGTGAAAGTGCTTTCCGATCACATGACCGGTGAGTTTGGAATGCAGTACGGCGTGCTTATCAAAGAAGCGCGCATCTTGCGCCGGGCGGTCTTCGTGGTCAACCGTGTTGGCATGATTGTGTATGCAGCGTACATGCCAGTCTTGGGTGAGGAACCCAATTATGCTGAGGTGTTGGCCGCCGCACAGGCCGCGCTTATTGAGTAAGGAGTGGTAATATGGCAACCTTGATCTGGAAATCTCAATCTACTGTCGAAAAGCCTTACGTCACGTTGCAGGCCATTGGTTGGCAGGTGAACGTCAAATCTTACTCGTGGAGCCCACCGACCGATGTTTACGAAACGGAGACGGGCTTTGTGGTGCGGGTCGAAATAGCCGGTATGCGCCAATCGGATTTTTCGATCAACATCGAGAAGAATTACTTGGTTATTAGCGGCGTGCGCGCTGACCTGCCCGAGCGGCGCGCTTATCACCAGATGGAGATCCGCTTTGGGGAATTCAGCACGGCTATCGAGTTGCCATCCGGCGTGAATGTGGAAAAGGCTGAAGCAGAGTACGAAGATGGCTTTCTGACCGTCGTTTTACCCAAGGTCAAACCTGCTGAAATCAGAATCGTGAGTTGATCATTCGCCAATTATGTCTGCATCACGCTGGTACGCGAATTTGACAGAATTTCTTGAGTGGGTCGGGACCTCAGACACTTCTTTCGAGGAGATGTTCCTTCCCTCTATTTTGACGCGCCTGCAAAAGAAAGAAGAACCGGAGAAACAGCCGGAGCAAGAGCCAGCCTCCGGGGAAGTGGTCAAGTATCCGGATGTGCTGCCCATACTGCCTCTGCGCGGTGTGGTCGTCTATCCGCAGACGGCCGTGCCACTGACCATCGGCCAGCCGCGCTCAATTAAGCTCGTGGATGATGTCTCTTCTGGGGACAGGCTTATCGGTCTGTTGGCCGCGCGCAATCCCGAGCTCGAGAATCCTGGCCCAGACGACCTGTACAAAATTGGCACGATTGCAGTTGTCCATCGCTTATTCCGTGCGCCCGATAACACTATCCGCCTGTTGGTGCAGGGATTGGTACGTTTCCGGTTAGGCGAGTTCATCCAGGCGGAACCCTATCTCAAGGCGAAGATCGAGCTGGCGCCAGAGCGCGTCGAGACTGGGATCGAAATTGATGCACTGGCGCGCAACGCCCGTGACCAGTTCGAGCAAATCGCCGAGATGAGTCCGTCAATACCCAAAGAATTGGTGATGTCTATCACCTCGCTGGAAGACCCACTGCAGACTATCTACACTATTGCCAATTTCCAGCGCATAGAGCTTCAGGACGCCCAACAGCTCCTGGAAATGGATTCAACCCAAGAGAAGTTGCATAAGCTGGTCGGCCTGCTGGTGCGAGAAGCGGAGGTGCTGCAACTCGGGCAAAAAATCCAGAACGAGGCGCGTTCCGAGATCGAGAAGGTACAGCGGGATTACTTCCTGCGTGAGCAGTTGAAGGCGATCCAGAAGGAGTTAGGAGAGAAAGACGAGCAAGCCATCGAAGTGGACGAATTCCGCAAGAAGATCGAGGCGGCAAAGATGCCTGAGGAAGCCGAAAAGCAGGCCAAACGTGAGCTGGAGCGCCTGTCCCGCCTGCCGACGGCCGCGGCCGAATATGGTGTCATCCGCACGTATCTGGATTGGCTGACTACGCTGCCCTGGTCGCAGGGTACTGCTGATAACCTGGATATCGCCCATGCACGAAAAATCCTCGACCAGGATCATTACGGCCTGGAAGATGTCAAAGAGCGTATCCTGGAGTTCCTGGCAGTTCGCAAGCTGCGCCTGGAGCGCAAGGACGAGGAACAGGCACCATCAAGCGATGTCATCCGTCGCGAGCGCGAGGGTGTGATCCTGTGCTTCGTCGGGCCGCCTGGTGTTGGAAAGACTTCGCTGGGCCAATCCATTGCCCGTGCCATGGAGCGCAAGTTCATCCGCATTTCGCTGGGTGGGATGCGGGATGAAGCAGAAATCCGCGGTCACAGGCGTACGTACATCGGTGCGATGCCCGGACGCATCCTGCAAGCCTTGCGCCGGATAGAATCGCACAATCCGATTTTCATGCTGGACGAGGTGGATAAACTGGTTTTCGACTTTCACGGCGATCCGGCCTCAGCTTTGCTCGAAGTGCTCGATCCGGAACAGAACATCGAATTCCGCGACCATTATGTGGAGGTGGCTTTCAACCTCTCCCAAGTATTTTTCATTACCACCGCCAATACCTTGGAAACTATTCCGTCGCCGCTGCTCGACCGGATGG
Organism: uncultured Chloroflexus sp.; assembly: GCA_964478375.1. Classification (GTDB taxonomy): domain Bacteria; phylum Chloroflexota; class Anaerolineae; order Anaerolineales; family Villigracilaceae; genus CG2-30-58-95. Next base: position 13,874 of record CAYZIQ010000004.1, read on the forward strand.
AGGTCATTCACCTCTCCGGCTATACCGAGAGCGAAAAGATCGCTATTGCCAGGGGCTACCTGATCCCACGTCAGGTGCGTGAAAATGGCTTGCACCCCGAGGAAGTGAAGTTCACCCCGCGAGCACTGCGCACGATCATCAACCAGTACACGCGCGAGGCCGGCGTACGCAACCTGGAGCGCAGCATCGGATCGGTATGCCGCAAAATCGGGACACATATTGCCGAAGGTAAGAAACAGCCTGCGGCTGTTACGCCGAAGGTTGTGAAGGAATTGCTGGGGCATCCCCTCTTCTTGCCGATGGAAGAGATCAATGTCCGCACCTCGATCCCGGGCGTGGCGCCTGGCCTGGCCTGGACACCTTTCGGCGGTGAGGTGTTATTTATAGAAGCGACGCGCATGCCAGGCTCAAAAGGTTTCCAGCTTACAGGTTCACTCGGTAACGTGATGCAGGAATCAGCGCGGGCGGCACTGTCGTATGTGCGTTCACGCGCTGAGGATCTGGGATTGGATAAGGATTTCTTCGAGAAGACGGATATCCACATGCATATCCCGAGCGGGGCACAGCCGAAGGATGGCCCCTCGGCGGGGGTGACAATGGCGACTGCGCTGGTCTCGCTGGTTTCTGGGTGTTCGGTCAAGAAGGGCGTCGGCATGACCGGTGAGATCACCTTGCGCGGCCAGGTGTTGCCCGTCGGGGGCATCAAAGAGAAGATGCTGGCTGCCCATCGCGCTGGCCTGAAGGCCGTGATCTTGCCCAGGCGCAATAAACCCGACCTGGAGGATGTGCCTGAGGAAGTAAAGAAAGATCTCAAATTCATCTTTGCTGAATCGGTGGATGATGTGCTGGCGTCCGCTTTGGAGAAGACGAGAACAGCTCGTACCCCTCCTCGGCCAGAACCCTCACAGGATGGGAAGAGCAATGCCGAAAGTACTGCTGGCTGATGATGATCGTACGATGGTCTCTCTCCTGGAAACCCTCCTGGGTATGGAAGGTTTCCAGGTAGTCGTTCTGGCCGGTGAAAGCGGTGACGTCCTTGAAGCTGTGTGTGAAGAAATGCCGGATATCGTTCTGATGGATATCTTCCTTAGAAATATGAACGGGATTGATCTCGTTCGCAAAATGCGAGCGATGCCCGATCTGACAGGCATGAAGGTGATCATGACCTCGGGCATGGAATTGCGGGAAGAATGCCTAGAGGCTGGTGCGAATGATTTCCTGCTCAAACCGTACATGCCGGAGGAACTCATTCGAAAGCTCAAGCACATAAGTGGGTAGATTTGTGAGCGTACCGATCCGGATACGTGAATTTAGCTTTCCAGAGGATTATCCTGTCGTTCGCAAGCTGTGGTCCTTGGCGGGTCCTGGCATTCACCTGCGCCGCTCGGATGAGGTGGAGGAAATCCAGAAAAAGCTCCAGCATGATCCTGACTTGTTCTTGCTGGCAGAAGAAGAAGGCAAGGTAATCGGCAGTGTTTTTGGGGGTTTCGACGGCCGCCGAGGGTTGGTCTATCATCTGGCAGTGACCAAAGAACATCGCAATCAGGGCGTTGGTGCTCTGCTGATGGCGGAGTTGGAAAAACGCTTGCGGACAAAAGGCTGTATCCGCGTCTATTTGCTTGTCACTCGCGATAATGAGGAGGCGATGGCCTTCTACGAAAAACGCGGCTGGGAGAAAATGGATTTATGGATTTATGGGAAGGACATTGCTTAAATGACACTGCGCTTTGGCATCCTGACCGTTTCTGACCGCTCGGCGCGCGGCGAGCGAGCTGATCTCTCCGGTCCAGCGCTGGCGGAGGCGGTCACTTCCCAAGGCTGGGAAGTGGTCTGCCAGGCTGTCGTTCCCGATGATCTGACCGCTCTACGTGAGACGCTGATCGCCTGGGCCGGACGCGGCGACCTGGATATCATCCTGACCACCGGTGGGACGGGTTTCGCGCCGCGCGACGTTACCCCCGAGGCGACACGCCAGGTGATCGAGCGCGAGGCTCCTGGCCTGGCCGAGGCGATGCGCGCTGCCAGTCTACGCGTCACGCCGCACGCCATGCTCTCACGCGCGGTGGCAGGCATACGCGGCAGGGTGCTGATCGTCAACCTGCCAGGCAGCCCGAAAGCGGCGGTCGAAAATCTACAAGTAGTCCTACCTGTGCTGAACCACGCCGTCGAGTTATTGCGCGAAGACCCGGCCGCCGAAGCGCATCATGCGGGAATTTCAGTTCACAACCTATGGTAGTAGACACCCCGCAACTTGTAACCTTCAACTGAACGGTAGTATAATCTCGCCCGTTTGCAATTCCCCTTACCTCGAACCCCACTCCCATAATAGGAGAGTGGGCAAGGGCGAGGGATGTTAGAGTGAGGAAATATGATTGATGTCAATGATCTTCGTAAAGGCGTCACTTTCGAACTGGACGGCACGCTATTCAAAGTGCTCGAGTACGCCCACCACAAACCCGGTCGTGGTAATGCGGTTATCCGCGTCAAGGCGCGCAACCTGCGCACCGGCACCACGCTGGAAAAAACTTTCCAGTCTGGCGATCGCGTCCAGGATGTGCGCCTGGATTTTCATAACGTGCAATACCTCTACACCGATGGTGAGCTGTATTACTTCATGGATAATGAAACCTTCGACCAGCCGGCTGTAAAGGCCGACTTGGTTGGCGATTATGCTGGCTATCTAAAAGAAGGATTGGAAGTGAAGCTGACCTTCTATCGCGGCGAGGTAATAGACATCGAATTGCCCACCTCGGTCGATTTGAAGGTGATCTCCGCCGAGGCTTCGGTGCGTGGGGATACCGCCACAGGTGTGGTGAAGAAGGTGAAAACCGAAACCGGCCTCGAGGTTCAGGTGCCGAACTTCGTCAACGAGGACGATACCATCCGTGTGGACACCCGCACCGGCGCCTACCTCACACGAGCCTGATGCGAACACCTGCTGGGACTGAGTGTAAATATTTCTACGGTGATTATTATCGCGGCCGGCAGCAGGAGGAGTGCCGCCTTCTGGCCGCCTCCGGCGCTTCCTGGACCCGCGACCTGTGCCGCACCTGCCCGGTCCCTGCCATTACCCGCGCCAACGCTTGCGAATTCATGGTTCTGCGCGCCGAAGTGACCCGTCCGGTAACAGCTGCATTCCAGCGCCGCGTGCAAGTCAAAACGTTCTGCGAGAAGACGCAGCGCGCTGGCTTTGACCCGCACGTCGGTTGTGGCGAGTGCCATCCTCTCGCGCAGATTTTCGAAATGGCGAAGTAAACTCTCGACCCCATGACCATTACTTTGCTGCTTGACCTGGACGACACCCTGCTCGAAACGAACACGGAGGCATTCTTCCCGGCCTACCTGCAAGCCCTTTCGGGCGCGTTGAGCCGTGTGGTGCCGCCGGAGACCATGCTTCCAGCGTTGATGTCTGGCACCAAGCGGATGATGGGCAACCTCGATCCCTCCCTGACCCTGCGGGAGGTCTTCGACTCTTGCTTTTTCAAGAAGCTGGGCATGGAACGTGATTCTCTCCAAGAGGCCATTGACAATTTCTACGACGAAGTTTTCCCGACCCTCGGCCGCCTGACCAAAGCGCGGCCGGAGGCTGTTCGCCTGGTGGATTGGGCCTTCGAGCAAGGCTATCGCGTGGCGGTCGCCACCAATCCGCTCTTCCCGCTCAAGGCTATCGAACATCGCTTACGCTGGGCCGATCTGCCGCCTGAACAGTATCCGTTTGCGCTGGTCTCGTCTTATGAGCGTTTCCACTTTGTAAAGGAAGCGATTGCCTATTTCGGGGAGGTTATGGCGCAAATGGGCTGGCCGGAGGATCCGGTCGTCATGGTCGGCAACGACATGGATATGGATCTGCGCCCGGCGCAGCAGGCTGGTTTCCCTGTTTTCTGGGTCAAGAATAACGACGAGGTCTCGTCTGAATTTGCAGCCATGCCCCAAGGGAGGCTGGAAGAATTCCGCGTCTGGCTGGAGGGCGTTGACCTCCAGATGCTCAAGCCTGCATATGATTCACCGCAGGCTTTGATGGCGGTCTTGCGTTCTACGCCGGCCGCATTGGCTAGCTTGACCGGAGACCTGTCCGCGCCGGCCTGGACCCGTTCCCCGCAGCCTGAGGAATGGTGTCTGACCGAGATCATCGGCCACCTGCGTGATGTTGACCGGGATGTCAACTTGCCGCGCTTGCGTAAACTTTTGGCTGAGGAGAATCCATTCATTGCCGGGGAGGTTACCGACGTTTGGGTAAAAGAACGCCAGTATGCCCGTCAAGACGGTAAGACATCCTTGTTGGAGTTTACGGCTGTTCGAAAAGAACTCTTGGCGTTGCTGGATAGTCTACAAGCGGTGTGGGATCGCCCTGCACGCCATGCCATTTTTGGCCCAATGGTTTTACAAGAGTTGGTTGGCTTTATTGCTGAACATGATCGCGTCCACGTCCGGCAGGCTTTTGAGGCGATCCGATAAAATCAGACATGGCGCATCTCATTTTCGCCTGCTGTGTTATAACGTCCAGAATTGTGGACGTTTTTCTTTATTTTTACTGCCCAAGTTACTAAAGGAGAATTGTTCATGTACAAACGTATTGTCGTCACCGGGCTTGGCTGCCTCAGCCCCCTGGCGAACGACTGGCCGAATACCTGGAATGCCCTCGTGAGGGGTGTTTCCGGCGTCGCGCCGATCACCCATTTCGACGCCAGCCGATATAAGACCCGCTTTGCGGCTGAAGTGAAGGGCTTCGATCCAGTCGCTCTTTTTGGCTCGAAGGAAGCCCGCCGCATGGATCGTTTTACGCAATTTGCATTGGCGGCTGCACTGCAAGCGGTCGAACATTCCGGCTTGAAAATTGACGACGCCAACCGCGACCGGGTCGGTGCGCTGATCGGGACGGGCATCGGCGGTGTTTCCACCATGACCGAGCAATTGGCCGTGTTAGCCGAGCGCGGGCCGGATCGCATCAGCCCATTCCTGGTGCCGATGATGCTGGCTGATACCGCTCCCGGCATGGTCGCTATCCATCTTGGCATACGCGGCCCAAATCTGGCCGTCGTCACTGCCTGCGCAACCGGCTCGAACGCGATTGGCGAGGCAGCCGAGACGATCCGCCGTGGCTCAGCCGATGTGATCCTGGCCGGGGGCGCGGAAGCGGCGGTCGTCCCATTGGCATTGGCCGGTCTGGGGGTGATGAATGCCATCTCGACGCGCAACGATGATCCGCAGCGCGCCTCACGTCCCTTTGACTTGAATCGGGACGGCTTTATCGTCGGCGAAGGTGCCGCCGTGCTGGTCTTGGAGTCGCTCGAACATGCCCAAGCGCGCGGTGCACAGATCCTAGCAGAGATCACCGGGTATGGAACGTCAAATGATGCGTATCATATTTCCGCGCCATCCGAGAACGGCTCGGGTGCAGCCTTGTCCATGAAATTGGCGTTGGAGAACGCCAATCTCCACCCGGAAGAGGTGGATTATATCAACGCGCATGGCACTTCGACGCTGCTCAATGATAAGTCGGAGACCGCCGCGATCAAAACCGCTTTTGGAGCGCAGGCATACAAAGTGCCGATTTCTTCCACCAAGTCCATGACCGGCCATCTTTTGGGGGCCTCCGGTGCACTGGAAGCGGCGGTTTGTGTCCAGGTCATTCAGGATGGCCTCCTGCCGCCCACGATCAATTATGAGGCACCGGATCCCGAATGCGATTTGGACTACGTACCCAACCAGGCGCGCCCGAAGGTTGTGCGGCACGCAATGTCCAATTCGTTCGGTTTTGGCGGCCATAATGCTACACTCATTTTGAGCCGGTTCGAGAATTAACACAATGCCATACGCACATATCACAGGCTGGGGGATGGCAGTGCCGGAGAGCGTATTGACCAACGCTGAACTGGAACGTATGGTCGAAACCAATGACGAGTGGATTGTCGAGCGCACCGGCATCCGCGAACGTCGCCTCGCCCAGGATGGCGAAACGACCTCAACGCTGGCCGTCGAGGCTTCCTGGAAGGCGCTCGGCATTGCCAATCTCAAACCCACCGAACTGGATTTGATCGTTTGTGCCACGTCTACGCCGGAATACATTTTCCCCGCCACAGCCTGTCTCGTGCAGGATAAGCTCGGCGCCAGCCGCGCCGGCGCGTTCGATCTGCTGGCCGCCTGCACTGGTTTCCTCTACGCTCTCAACATGGCCGCCCAGGCCATCCGTAGTGGCTCGATCAACGCTGCACTGGTGGTCGGCGCGGAGACGCTTTCCCGCTTCGTCAATTGGAAAGACCGTAATACCTGCATCTTATTCGGCGACGGCGCTGGTGCGTTCGTGCTGCAAGCCAGCCAGGAACCGGGCGGCGTTCTTTCAGCCGTTCTGCATTCGGATGGTTCTGGTAGGGGCTTTCTCTCCCTGCCTGCCGGGGGGAGCAAGAATCCGGCCAGTGAGGCCACCGTTCGAAATGGGATGCACTACATTCACATGGACGGGCGCGAGGTCTTCCGTTTCGCCACACGGGTGATGGCGCAGGCGACGCGCGAAGTGGTCGGCTCGTCCGGTCTGCAGCTCCAGGATGTGCGTTGGATCATTCCGCACCAAGCCAACTTACGCATTATCGAGGCTGCGGCGCGCAATCTGAAAGTACCTCTTGCAAAATTCATCGTAAACATAGACCGGTATGGTAATACCTCGACGGCTTCGATCCCAATCGCTGTATGCGAAGCCATCGAGGATGGCAGACTGAAGCCAGGCGACAAAGTCGTCCTGACCGCTTTCGGTGCCGGTCTAACCTGGGGTGCGTTGGCCGCTCAGTGGAGCGGACCGCTGCCGACCGAGCGCAAAGTCCGCCCGGCGCTCTACCGTCTCTTTGCCCGGTTGCGCTCACTGCTGCGCCGAATGTGGCTGCATCTCGAGGGTTGGATCTGGGGAAGGGATAAAGTATAGCCAATTCGAGCGGATTGTGGTAAATTTGTGACTGACCGATTCGCTTCTAACAGTCATCATCGAAAAGGAGTTAGTTATGTCTTTACGTGATTTTGGCCTTCCAGAGCTTTTGCTCATCTTGTTAATCGTCGTTCTGCTTTTTGGCCCTGGGCGTATCGGCAAGCTTGCCGGTGAACTGGGCAAGGGTATCCGCTCTTTCCGGGACGGTATTACTGGTAAGGCTGAGGAAAGGGAAAAGACAGATAAAACTGAAGAAAACGTTCCGCCAAAGGAAGAGAAATAGACAGCGTCGAAACGATACCGAGGCTCTTTGCCGACTGGCAGAGAGCTTTTCGTTTACGAATATATGACCAGGCTACATTTCCTTGACCCCAATCCGACTGGTTGCCCGGCCGTTCTTTTGCTTCACGGCCTGGGTGCGAACAGCGCCTCATGGACCTTTCAGCTGCCGCCGTTGAGCCAAGCTGGATTCCGCCCGATTACTCCGGACGCGCCAGGATTCAGTTGCTCCCCTTATGATGGCAAGGGCTGGAGCATCGCTTCTGTTGCGCAGGAAATGGCAGACTTGCTTGCTGAACTTCAGACCGGCCCAGCGCATATCGTTGGCATTTCCATGGGAGGTGTGATTGCCCAACAAATGGCTCTCGATTATCCGCAATGGATTCGAAAGCTGGTGCTGGTCAGCACCTTTGCTGCCCTGCGCCCGGAAAGTTTGAACAATTGGTTTTATCTTCTAGGGCGGTTTGTGCTGGTCCACACACTAGGTTTGCCGACCCAGGCCAAGGTGGTGGCGCGGCGGATTTTCGCATTGGCAGAACAGGAGGAATTACGGCGGATGCTGATCACCACCATCATACAGTCTGACCCGCGTGCCTATCGCGCCGCCATGCGCGCATTGGCTTTGTATGACTCGGGGAAGCGTTTGGCCGAGATCGAAGCCCCAACGCTGGTCATCACTGGCGATCGTGATACCACTGTGCCGCCGCCGCGCCAAAAGTTGCTTGTTGAGGGTATCCCTGGCGCGCGGCAGGTAGTGATCACAGAGTCGGGGCACGCCGTCAGCGTGGAGCGGCCGGAGGCATTCAATAAGATATTGCTGGCATTCCTGCTTGAATGAGGGGGATGAAAGTGGGTGTGAGCTGGACGAAGCCCTATAAGAATAAGAACATGAGACCCCAAACTGCAACTTTTCTGCGCCATTGGCTGCCGGCCATTATAGTCATGGCGGCGATCTTCGTTTTTTCTTCCATCCCCTCGTATGAGTTGCCTGACTTTGCCTGGGCGGATACGCTCATCAAGAAGGGCGGACACATGCTCGGCTACGGCCTGCTGGCACTGGCTTATTGGTGGGGCCTGCGCGCTGCCTGCCCTGCCTGCACCTGCCCTGCACCGAACGCAGGACGGTGTGGCACAGGCACAGGTGGCAGGCAGATCAAGGGTCAGAGCGAGTCGAAGGGGAGCGTAGTCGAAGCGCGTTATGCCTGGTTATTGACAGTCCTCTATGCCTGTACTGACGAATTCCACCAATTGTTCGTTGCCGGCCGTCACTCCTCTCTTGTAGATATAGGCATTGACGCCCTCGGCGCGGCGGTTGCATTGGCGATTTTGTGGATAATCCTCATTCGAATTCCAGCTCGAGCTCCTCGTCCTCGCGCCATTCCTCCATCCGTTCGATCTCGATTTCGGTGAAAAGTCCCTCTTGACGCGCTGCAACGGCGTAAAGTTTGACCAGTTCGAGCAGCGCTAGAAAGGTCACGACCACTTCCAGGCGCGTCGGCTTTTGGCCGATCAGATCGCTAAAATTGGCCGTTTTCCCCTTTTGGATAATTCTTGCGATCCAAGCGATCTTCTCGCGGATGGTGATCTTGGGGGCACTGATGACCGTCTCCAGCGCCTGCTTCTCTTGCTCTTCAGCGAAGACGGACTTGGCTGCCTCCAACAGGGCAGCCAATGTGATGTTACTCAAATCCAGCCGGCTCTCCACTTTGGGTGGAGGTGCGACGCGCAGATAAGTTCGCAGTCCCATATCTTGGCGTGCCTGGAGCAGGTTGGCGATCTCCTTAAAGCGCTTGTAGATGATCAACTGGCGCGCCAATGCCTCGCCTACGTCTTCCTCGCCCGGCTCGCGCACCGGCGGACGCGGCAGTAGCGCTTCGGATTTTATCTGCAGCAGCTTGGCCGCCACCACCAAAAAGGCCGAAATTTCATCGGCTGGCACTTGCATGGCGTGGATGTAGGTCAGGTACTGGTCGGTGACCTGGGCCAGCGCGACAGCGGTGATGTCCAGTTCGGCGCGCTCGATGAGTTGCAGCAGCAGGTCGAGTGGCCCTTCGTACACGGGCACGTGCACGGTATACCCGCCGGTCCGGCTGCTGACGAGAGCTTGCTTGCCCCCCTCAGGGGGTTGGGGTGTCAAATCCATAGCAGGCGGATTATAACATTCCGGCGGGATACAAGGCGGGTATAATTCGACTATGCCTGCTTCTAAATTGACCCATCTCGACGCAGCCGGCCGCGCCCGCATGGTAGACGTGGGCGCCAAACCGGATAGCGAACGCTTGGCTGTGGCCAGGGGTGAAGTCCACATGAAGAAAGAGACGCTGGACTTGATCCGCGCCGGAGCGCTGAAAAAAGGCGACGTGCTGACTGTAGCCCAGGTCGCGGGCATCGCCGCGGCGAAACGGACCTCTGACCTGATCCCATTATGTCATCCCCTGCCGCTCACTCACGTGGACGTGGAGCTTGCTCTGGATGACGCTTTGCCCGGCGTAGTGATTACCGCGACTGCCAGGACGGTCGGCAAGACGGGGGTCGAGATGGAAGCGCTGACTGCTGCCTCGGTCGCCGCGCTGACCGTTTACGACATGGCCAAGGCTGCCGAAAAAACCATGCGCATTCAGAACATCCGCTTGGTCGAGAAGCACGGCGGCCGGTCGGGAGATGTGGTTTTGGAAGGATGAAGGATGAATAAAGTTAAGGTGCTTTTCTTTGCCACCCTGCGCGACTTGGCGGGGAGCAAATCCATCGAATTGGACGTTCCCGCCGAGATGACCGTTCAAGGGCTGAAGGATAGGCTTGCTCATGATAACCCAAAACTCAGGCAAGCTATGGAAACCGTGCTGGTGGCTATCAATCGTGAGTATGCCTTTGACGCAACCGTTCTTCCTGAGGCCGCTGAGATTGCCATGTTCCCACCCGTCAGCGGCGGGTAATAATGCAATGTAGTAACGACTTCAGTCGTTCCTCCAGAGAGCGACTGACCCTTCCAGGGTGCTTCGCGAAGTCGCCACTACTATTGCCCCCGACTATCAGACTATGGACTATCCGACCATCATTGCTGTCGCCGAATCCGAACTCCACTTGGACGCCCTGATAGAGAGAATCATCCTCCCAACAACCGGCGCGGCGGTGATCTTTACTGGCTTGGTGCGTGGGCGGACTACCCGACACGGCCCCTCGCAGGTTGCACTCGATGAACCCCAAGAGACGCTTTACCTGGAATACGAAGCTTACAAACCAATGGCCGAGGCGAAGATGCGCCAGATTGCCGACGAGATCCGCCAGAAATGGCCGAGCGTGGAAGGAATCGCGATCATCCAGAGGATTGGCCGCCTCTATCCGCGCACGCCAACGGTCGTGATCGCTTGCACGGCTGCCCATCGCGATACCGGTGTTTTCGAGGCAGCTCGCTATGGGATAGACCGCCTGAAGGATGTCGTCCCGATATGGAAGAAAGAATTCGGCCCAAATGGTGAATTTTGGGTAGAAGGTGAATACATCCCAAAGCCAGGTGAATAACCGGTCCCGTGCTGGAAAGTATGTAATGGGTAAAAAGACTATGCAGAGTATTCAATCATTTGGTGAGTATCTTATCCACAACCTGGAAAAGGTCATCGTTGGCAAGCGGCAGACGGTTGAGCTGACCATCATCGGTCTGTTGTGCCAGGGTCACGTGTTGATCGAAGACGTGCCCGGCGTGGGCAAGACGGTGCTGGCGCGCAGCCTGGCCAGGTCGCTGGGCTGTACCTTCAACCGTCTGCAGTTCACACCAGATATGCTCCCCAGCGATGTGACGGGCGTCTCGATCTATAACCAGTCCAATCGTAAATTCGAGTTCCGCAATGGCCCGATCTTCGCCCAGGTCGTGCTGGTGGACGAGATCAACCGCGCCACGCCCAAGACGCAGGCTGCCTTGCTGGAGGCGATGGAAGAGCGCCAGGTCACGGTAGATGGGGTGACGCATACCCTGCCTAGCCCTTTCATGGTCCTGGCAACTCAAAACCCGATTGAGTACGAAGGCACGTTCCCACTGCCCGAAGCGCAACTTGATCGGTTCCTGCTGCGCGTCCGATTGGGTTACCCTAACCCGTCTGACGAGATCGAAGTGCTCGAACGCCAGCAATTAAGGCACCCGATCGAAAGCCTCGCGCCAGTTATCAAGGTGAGCGATTTGCTGGCGGCGATGGAAGCGATCAAGAAAATATACGTCTCCGCGCTGGTCAAGCGTTATGTTGTGGATTTGGTGAATCGCACGCGCCAGAACAATGACGTTTATTTGGGTGCCAGTCCGCGCGGCAGCCTGGGCCTCTTCCGCACCGGGCAGGTGCGCGCGGCTATGAAGGGCCGCGACTTTGTCTTGCCGGATGACATCAAGGCATTGGCGGTGCCTGTGTTGGCCCATCGCATCATCGTCAGCCCGGCGGCGCGCTTGCGCGAATTGAGTGCTGAGCGCATCGTAGCTGAGATCCTGGATAATCTACCCGTACCGGGTGGAGATTACGAGGCACCAATCAAGTGACACCTGCCAGAGGTACCCGCTGGTTCCTGTTAGCATTGATTTTGATTGGCCTGCTGGGATGGATTTTTGGCGGATCGGTGCTCTATGCGCGCCTTGCCTATTTGGGCCTGTTTCTAATGGCTGGAGCTTACATTTGGTCCTTGCTATCCTTGCGGGGAATCCGCCTCACCCGTCAGGCGCGCATCCTGCGGGCCAGTGTGGGTGACCTGTTCGAGGAGCGTTTCGAGATCATAAACGAGGTAAGGCAGGCGTGCGCCTGGCTTGAAATTGTTGACCGATCCGCTTTATCCCAAGGGGATGGTTCGCGTTTGTTGACACGCATTGCTGGACGGCAGAGACGCTCGTACACGGCCCGTACCTGGCTGACGCGGCGCGGCGCCTTTCCCCTCGGCCCGACTACGCTTACTTCGGGCGATCCTTTTGGGTTGTTCACCATCCAGAAGCAATCACCGGCGCGGGATGTGTTGGTCGTCTTACCGTTGATAGTACCTATCTCGGATTTCCCAATTCCGCCTGGATTGCTGCCGGGTGGAAAAGCGATCCGGCAGAGAACGATGGATGTAACGCCGCATGCAGCGGGTGTGCGCGAGTACGTACCGGGTGATCCGATGAAACGCATCCATTGGCTTAGCACCGCGCGTCGTCAGCGGTTGATGGTCAAGGAGTTCGAGCAAGATCCGCAGGCTGAGATCTGGTTTTTTCTGGACGCGCAACGCGCTGTCCATTCGGCTTTACCGCAGGGTGAAATGCAGCCCGAGGGGGAATTCTGGTGGTTGCATCGGCGTGTGCGCATCAAACTTCCGGAGGATAGCTTCGAGTACGCCGTCAGCGCGACCGCCTCGCTGGCACGGCACTTCCTGGCCGACCGGCGTGCAGTTGGGATGGCCTGCGCGGGCGGAAAGTTTACCGTCGTTCCGGCCGAACGCGGCGAGCGGCAAATAGGCAAGATTATGGAAACTCTGGCCTTCCTTCAGGCAGAAGGTGACTTGCCGTTGCTGGGACTGGTCGCCATACAGGCCAAGCTGCTGCCCATTGGCAGCAGCGTCATCCTGGTCACCACCTCGATCCAAAATGACCTTCTCCTGGCAATTGAAAATTTGCAGCGCTGGAGTTTGCGCCCGGTGGTGATTTTATTGAAATCAGAGACCTTCGGCGGCGCAGAAGGGGATGTGACCATCGCCGAGGCTTTGCTCAATCGCAATATTCCTCTCTGCCAGATAAGCTGCGGCGACGACCTGGCCTCTACTCTTGCACAGCCCGCCGCTTATTTCCGGCGGCCGCCTGTCCCTATTCCGGCTGCGTATACTGCCCAAGCCGAGCGCTAGAGGCATTCTCTAGAATTCTCTGACATCGTTTACGGCCCACACAAAATTGAGATATGACACAAACACCCATTTACCCCCTAGATTTGAACTTCCGCAATTATCAGAGCGCAATTGCTTCCTACCTGGTCCGGCATCCAGACGGGGCGGTGATGGTCGAATCCGGCCCCGGGTCCACGATAGAGGCGTTGAAAGCCGACCTCGCGGCGCACGGCCTGACCCCGCGCGATGTCACCCACGTGCTGCTGACGCACATCCACCTGGATCACGCCGGGGCTGCGGGTTGGCTATCCCGGCAAGGAGCACAAATCTACGTTCATCCGGTCGGCGCGCCGCACCTGCGCGATCCTGAAAAACTGCTTGCCAGCGCCCTGCGCCTTTACGGTGAAGAGATGGATTTGTTATGGGGCCAGTTCCTGCCCGTACCGCCCGATAAGTTGATCGAAGTTCAGGATGGCCAGGAGATCGCTGTTGGTAGTCTGCGCTTCACCGCGATTCATACGCCCGGACATGCCAAACACCACGCAGCCTACCTGTTCGAGGGGGTATGTTTCACGGGTGACATCGGCGGCGTCCGCATCCCCGGGCCGCCGTACCTGCGCTTGCCCCTGGTGCCACCTGAGCTGAATATTGAGGACTGGCGCGCCAGTCTGCTGAAACTGAGCGGAATCGGTTTTCGACGCGTGGCCCCGACCCATTTCGGCATTTATGACGACGCCGCGGCTCACCTGACCCTGTGCCTGCGTGCCCTCGATGAGACCGAACGCTGGCTGGAACGGGAAATGCCCGCCGAGCCTCCCATCGAGGCTCTGCGTGAGCTTTTCACCGCCTGGCAGCGGGCTCAAGGCCTCGCCGCTGGCATCTCTGAGGAAAACCTCGGTTTGTACGAAATTGCCAACCCTACCTGGATGGGCGCGGACGGTTTGCAGCGTTATTGGCGTAAATTCCGGCAATAGTGCGAGACAGTATCTCGCACTACGCAGAGGATGAGTGATATATTTCACATAATGATTGGTCGCTTTGCACTTGACGATCAGGCTTTGGGGCTTGATACTTGTCAAAGGAGAATTGTTACATGAAACATTTTCTAGCAGTATCCGATTACTCTTCGCAAGAACTCCAAGATTTGCTCAATCTGGCGGTTCGCTTGAAAAAGGAATACTTTGCAGGAGGCAATCCGCCCTTGCTGAAAGGCAAGGTGCTTGGCATGATCTTCCAAAAGCCAAGCCTGCGCACACGCGTCTCGTTCGACATGGCCATGCGTCACCTGGGCGGGGATGCCCTGTACCTCTCACCAAACGAGATTGGCCTGGGCAAGCGCGAATCCATCGCTGACGTGGCGCGCGTCCTTTCGGGCTACGTTCACGCCATCATGGCGCGCGTCTTCGAGCATGACCACGTGATCGAACTGGCGCGGTGGGCGTCCGTGCCGGTCGTCAACGGCCTGAGCGATTACAACCACCCCTGTCAGGCAATGGCAGATGCGCTGACCATCCAGGAAAAATTCGGCCAGAGTAGGAAATTGAACATAACCTTCGTCGGAGACGGCAACAACGTAGCCGTCTCGCTGATGCACATCAGTGCAAAATTAGGCTGGAACTTCACGATTGCGAATCCGGAAGGCTACAACATCCATGCGGACGCCGTCGCTCTGGCGAAGAAGATCGCCTCCGAATCGGGCAGCAAGCTGACGTTCACGCGTGACCCGCACGAGGCTGTGTGCGGCGCTCACGTCATCTATACCGATACCTGGACCAGCATGGGGCGGGAAGAAGAGTCTGCCAAACGCGAGAAAGTTTTCCCGCCTTATCAGGTCAACGCGAGGTTGGTCAGCGAGGCTGACAAAGATGTGATCGTCATGCACTGCCTGCCGGCGCACCGCAACCACGAGCTGACCGATGAAGTTGCGGATGGCCCGCATTCGGTCATTTTCCCCCAGGCGCACAATCGACTCCATGCCCAAAAGGCGGTTCTTGCGCGGTTGTTCGATGTAGCATAGAGAAGTTGTAAGGTAGGAGGCATTCGTATGAACATTGGCATTCCAAAAGAACGGCGGCCTTTCGAATTCCGGGTTGGCATGACACCCGCCGGTGTGGAGGCCTTGACCAAACTTGGGCATCCCTGTTACGTCGAACACGAGGCAGGACTCGGCGCCGGTTTCAGCGATATGGACTACGAACGAGCCGGGGCGAGGATCGTCTATTCTGCCGAAGAGGCCTTTGGTCGCGCCGACCTCGTGTTGAAAGTGGCGCGACCGTTGTATGAGGAGCTGCAGTGGATGAGCAGCGACGCGACGATTGCCGGATTGTTGCACCTGACCTCCAGCCGGAAAGACAAAATAGATGTGCTCCAGCAGAAGCAAATTACCGCCATTGCCTACGAACAAGTCGGGTTTCCGGGCGGTTCCATGCCCGTGCGGGCACCGTTGAGCCAGATTGGCGGCCACCTGGCCGCCCAAATTGGGGCGCGCCTGTTGCAGAATGATTGTGGGGGTAAAGGTATTCTATTGGGGGGAATGGCCGGGATACCACCCGCAGAGGTGGCAGTGATCGGCGCAGGATTATCTGGTACTTGCGCTGTTCAAGCCTTCTTGGGGATGCGCGCCCATTTGACTGTCTTGGACTCTGATTTGAACGCTTTGCAGCGGATTTGCGAGCGCTTCCCCGGCGTCGTGACGATGATCTCGAATCCCCACAACATTGCCCGCGTCTGCTCGTATGCGGATATTGTCGCCGCGGCGATTATGGTTCCTGGACAGCGCGCGCCTATTATCATCACGCGTGAAATGGTGCGCTCGATGAAACCGCGCTCGGTGATTATGGATCTTAGCATTGACGAGGGCGGCTGCGTGGAAACCTCGCGCCCGACCACCCATGACCGCCCCTACTACGTCGAGGAAGGGGTTATCCACTACTGTGTTCCCAACATTCCTAGCGTTGTGGCGCGCACCGCAACGTATGCTTTCATCAACGCTGCCTTCCCATTCATTTTGAAGATTGTAAATGAGGGCATTGATAAAGCCACAAAAGAAGATTCAGCGATTGCGAATGGGACGGTTGTCTATCACGGAAAACTCCGACCGAATATGCGCTTTAGTTCGGGTTCCTGACGGAGCGACCTTATGGACTGGCATAGCATTTATCAATCAAAGATTGTCAGCGCAGAAGAAGCGGTTCGGGCGATAAAATCTGGCAACCGGATTTTTATGACTGGCAATGTCTCTGTACCGAGGATCGTGCTCACCGCCCTGGTCGAATACGCACCGGACCTGAAAGATGTGGAGATTTGTCAGGCGCTGACGATTGGTCCGGCAGATTATGTTGACCCGGCGATGGAAGGCCATCTGCGGGTGAACACAATGTTCATCAGCGCCAACATCCGCAAGGCCGTGCACGAAGGCCGCGTGGACTTCACGCCGGTTCTGCTTTCTGAATTCCCGCTCTTGTTCAAAAATGGTTTCCTACCGGTGGATGTGGCGACAATCCATGTTTCCCCGCCAGACGAGCACGGCTTCTGCAGCCTGGGCGTCGAAGTCGGTCTGACAAAATCGCCGGCTGAATCAGCCAAGATCATCATTGCCGAGGTTAATGAGCAGATGCCGCGCACCTTGGGCGACTCATTCATTCACGTCAGCCGCTTGAATTACATCGTGCCGGTCAATTACCCCATCCCTGAACTGCCAATGGGAGACGAAGGGCCGTCCGATGTGATCGAAAAGATCGCCGGTTTTATCGCCGAACTGATCCCCGATGGCGCAACCATGCAGATGGGCATCGGCGCCATCCCAGATGCTGTCTTGAAATATCTTTATCACAAGAAAGACCTGGGTGTCCACTCCGAATTGTTCTCGGATGGCGTGATTGACCTGGTGGAGGCGGGTGTGCTGACCAACGCCCGCAAGAGCCTGCATCCGGGCAAGATCGTGGCGGGATTCATTCTCGGCACCAAACGCCTGTACGATTGGGTGGACGATAATGCCCTGATCGAATTTCACCGCACTGAGTATGTCAATGATCCGTTCGTCATTGCCCAGAACGAGCGCATGGTGGCGGTCAACTCGGCTATCGAAATTGACCTGACCGGCCAGGTCTGCGCCGATAGCATCGGGCCGAAGCTCTACAGCGGCGTCGGCGGGCAACTGGATTTTGTTTACGGCGCGTCCCGCTCGAAGGGTGGCGTGCCGATCATTGCCTTGCCCAGCTCCACCACTTTGCGCGATGGCATACTCATCAGCCGCATCGTAGGCATGCTCAAACAAGGCGCGGGCGTGGTCACCTCGCGCAACCACGTCCGCTATATCATCACCGAATACGGCGTGGCCGATTTATATGGCAAATCCATCCGCCAGCGCGCCCATGCGTTGATCAAGGTTGCCCATCCCGACTTTCGTGCCGACCTGAAAAAGCAGGCTAAGGAGTTGAATTACATTTGACATGGAACGCAAAGCCAAGATCGTCGCGACGATAGGCCCTGCCAGCCGGGATGACGCCATTCTCGAACGACTCGTCCAGGCTGGGATGGATGTGGCGCGGCTGAACTTTTCCCATGGGACCCAAGCCGAGCACGCGGCGCGGACCTCGAGCCTGCGCCGCATTACCTCGTCCTTGGGCAAGTCCCTGGCCATCCTCCAGGACCTGCAAGGCCCCAAGATCCGTGTCGGCGCGCTGCCCAAGCCGTTGACGCTGGAAGCAGGACAAACGGTCAACCTTTATCCAGAAGGCAGGACCCCGTTTCCTTCGAGGAAACGGGGTCCTGAAGTGCCAGTTGATTTCCCCGAGCTCTTCTCCAGCGTCGCCCCCGGCAACCGCATCCTAATGGACGACGGGCACATTGCGTTGACAGTCCAACAAGCAGATGGGAAGACGGTCACAGCTCAGGTTGAGACCGGCGGCGTGTTGTCTTCGCACAAAGGTATCAACCTGCCAGGTATCCGTTTGGATATCCCCAGCTTTACCGAAAAGGATGCCCAAGACCTGGCTTTTGGCCTTTCGCTGGGCGTGGACGCTGTGGCCGTCTCTTTTGTGCGCAATGCACAGGATGTGATCGAGGTGCGCCAGGCCATCGAGAAGCTGTCGCCCGACGCGTCTCCCTTCCTGATTGCGAAGTTGGAGCGACCCGAAGCGTTGGACGGTTTGGAAGCCATTCTATCCGCGGCAGACGGCGTGATGGTGGCGCGCGGCGACCTGGGGGTGGAGATGGCCCCGGAGGATGTGCCGGGCGCGCAGAAGCGTATCATCCAGGCTGCCAACCGGCGCGGCAAGCTGGTCATTACCGCCACGCAGATGCTCGAATCGATGATCCACAATCCACTGCCGACGCGCGCCGAAGCTTCTGACGTAGCCAACGCTGTGTTCGACGGCACGGACGCGGTCATGCTCTCTGCTGAGACCGCGGCCGGTGAATACCCCGTTGAAAGCCTTACCATGATGGATCGCATCGTTTGCCAGGCAGAGGCGGGATTCACCGAGTGGGGGCATGCTCAGGTGATGGAGGCCTACCAGCACGACGATGCTGCAGCCATCGCCAACGCGGCCCGTGAGTTGGCTCACGACCGGGACGTGGCCGCCATCGCCGTATTCACCCGCTCCGGCCGGACAGCCGTCATCATGGCTAAGGCGCGTCCGTGTGTGCCGATCCTGGCTTTCACGCCTGAGCCGCGTACTTACCAGCGTTTGGCGATGGTGTGGGGTGTAACGCCTTACATTGTCCCCTTTGCGGAGACAGTGGAGGAGATGATTGCCCACGTCGAGGCTGCACTGCGAAGCTCCGGCATCGTCCAGCCCGGTCAGCAGGTGGTGCTCATCTCCGGCTTCCCGGTCGGGGCGATGTGTCCGCCGAATATGGCGCTGTTGCATACAGTGGGGTAAAAACTATTCTTTACTGGAAATCACCAATCCAATCCCAATCAACACACCGCCCAGGATGAATAGCGGCGTAATTTTATCCCCAAGGAAAACCGCGCCTAAAACCGTCCCGACGACCGGCTGGGCGAAGAAAGTCAACGAAGCTACACTCGCATCAAGTGTGGCGAAAGCGGTGTTCCAGAGATACATCGCCAGCGCGGTGGCGATGATGCCGAGGAACAGAATCCCGCCGATCACGCCGGGTGTGATGACGCCATGGCCTTGCGTCGTTGCTTCCCATGTGCCAAGCGGGAGGCTGACCGGCAGCCCGCCCACAAACGCGACGAGGCTGATGGTCAGTACGTCTATGTCGCGGGTGACTTTGCGCACCAGCACTGAATACAGTGCCCAAGTCAGCGCGGCCGCGACCAGACACAGATTGCCCCAAAACAGGGAGGGGGAGAGCTGTGCCGTGCGCGGGTCACCCCCCGAACTGCGGGGGTAAATGACTGCCAGCACGCCGAGCGAGGCGACGATCAACGCCAGCAGACGGCGAGGCGTGATCTTTTCGCGCAGGAGAAGGGCGGCAAAGAGCAATACAAACGCCGGCGTCGCAGAGGTCACCAATGAGCCATTGGAGGCGGTGGAGAGTCTCGTGCCTACAAATTGAAAACCGAGGGAGACACCGTAGCCCACAAAGCCAACGCCAAAAACTTGCCAGAATTGTTTGCGGGTTATGCCGAGAATGTTAACTTCCAGGCGGGAGTCCGAAGGCTCCTGACTTCGGGATTGACCATTTCCGGCGTCGGGAGACGCCGTGCTCCGGCGCGTTCGGGATTTTTTGATGTGCTTGCCAATCAGGAAACCAAACAGTACCAGCATGCCCAGCACCAGCCTCAGGGTGATGAGCGTAAATGGCGGGATGACTTCCATGACGGCCTTGCTGACTACGTACATCCCGCCCCAAATGGATGCAGCGGTCAGACCGGCGAGGATGCCAAACAATGTTCTTTGCACGAGTTCTCCCTGGCGCAGGTTTTGAACGATTATAAAACAAAGTTGGTAGTCGTCCAGAAAGTGGGGCGAGATAGTATCTCGCCGCTGCATCCAGCGGAAAAAATGCGGAGGCTACCTATCTGGCAGCCTCCGCGAGTCTTTATGGTCGTTTGGACAGCCCTGCTGGGTATGAAGTCTTACCTCATCTTCGCGTTGACCTTGTCGAGGCTTTCGCGCCCAGGCCTCAGGTCCGCATCGCCCAGACGGTTGAGCGGCATCTCTGGAAGATTATAGAGATCGGTCAGCGCCGGGCGGCCAGTCTCCAGGTAGATCAGGCCAGTCACCATCCAGTTGTTGCGCTGCGCCTCTTCCATCATGCGCAACGCCTGCCAGCGGTCGGTTGGATCGTAATCCTTTTCCAGTTTCTTCAGTATGACCGTCGAGCCATCGTGCATGGTCACTTCGCGCGTGGTGCCAGCCTCAAAATCTTCGACAGTGATCTCGTCCAATGCCGGGACGAAAGAAATCTCGTGCAGCGGCGCTTCGTGATCCTTGCCCCAAGTGTAGGAATGAAAGGTGTTTTCTTGGTTGTTGAAGGTGACGCACGGGCTGATGATGTCGAGCACGGCGATCCCGTGGTGGCTCAAGGCGGCCTTGATCAGCTCCTTGACTTGCTTGGGGTCTCCGGCAAAGGAACGTGCCACGAAGGTGGCGTTGGAGGCCAGGGCTTCCATGCAGATGTCCACCGGCATGTAGAAGTTGGTGCCCTGGTGCTTGAGTTCCAGGCCGACCTCGGCAGTGGCGGAGAACTGGCCTTTGGTCAGACCGTAGACGCCGTTGTTCTCCACGATGTATACCATCGGCGCGTTGCGGCGGACGAGGTGCTTGAATTGGCCTATCCCGATGCTCGCTGTGTCGCCATCGCCGGAGACGCCGATGGCGCGCAGCGATTTATCGGCAAACAGCGCACCGGTCGCCAGGGAGGGCATACGCCCGTGCAAACCGTTGAATCCGAAGGAACGGTTCAGAAAGTAGGTCGGGCTTTTGCTGGAGCAGCCGATGCCGCTGAACTTCATGATCGCTTCAGGGACGATGTCCATTTCGTAGCAGGCAGCGATCAATTGGCTGGCAATCGAGTTGTGGCCGCAGCCCTGGCAAAGCGTGGTTGGAAAGCCTTTGTAGTCGGCTCTGGTCAGGCCAGCGCGGTTTGTTTGGCCGGTTATTGTCGGTGTAGCCATATTACTTCACCTCCTGTGCCAGAATAGCTTCTTTGACCCAGCGCGCCGTGAGCGGAAGCCCGTCGCTGTGGCAGGCTGAAACGAGTTTGTTGGCCTGGTCCGGCATTGCCATGCTCAGGAGCTCGCGCAACTGGCCATCGCGATTGGCCTCGACAACGTAGACACGTCGGTGATTTTTGACGAACTTGTGGACTTCACCCGTGCACGGCAGGGCGCGCAGCCGTAGGAAGTCACTTTTCGGACCCCCGGCCTGCTGCAAAAGAACCCGCGCCTCTTCAACCGCTGGAACGGTCGAGCCGTAGGCGATAATACCGATTTCCGCACCTTTGGTAGTTTTGATGACAGGCTTCGGAACAAGTGTGCGCGCGGTATCGAATTTACGGCGCAGGCGGGCCATATTGGCTTCCCAGATTTGGGAATCTTCGGTGTATCTCGCGTTCTCGTCGTGACCAGTGCCGCGCCCGAACCAGGCTGAGGCCGGGTGTTTGTTGCCTGGAAGTGTCCGGTAGGGGATGGCGTCGCCGTCCATATCTTTGTAGCGCGCCCACATGCCGTTTATCTTTTCCAAGTCTTTCTCCCAAAGAATCTTGCCGCGATCCAAAGGATGGTCTGGATAAACAAATGGTTTGGTCATCCACTGGTTCATGCCAAGGTCCAGGTCGCTCAGGACGAAGACCGGCGTCTGCAAGCGTTCGGCCAAATCGAAGGCGCGCCAGCCAAACTCGAAACATTCATTGACCGAGCCGGGCAGCAAAATGACGTGTCCCGTATCGCCGTGACCCATGAAATACGTGAAGGTCAGGTCACCTTGCGAGGTGCGCGTGGGAAGACCGGTGCTGGGACCGATGCGCTGCACGTCCCAAATGACGATCGGGACTTCGGCGTAATATGCCAAACCCGCGTATTCTGTCATCAGGCTCAGACCAGGCCCGGAGGTGGAGGTCATCGAACGCAGGCCAGCCCAGCCCGCACCGATGGCCATACCGATGGCGGCCAGTTCGTCTTCGGCCTGCAGGACAGCATAGGTATTCTTGCCCTCGGCGTTTTTACGTAACCTCGGCAAGAACTCGTTCATCGTTTCGGCCAGGCTGGTCGCGGGTGTGATCGGATACCAGGCCACGAACTGCACGCCGCCATAGATCGCACCCAGCGCGGCGGCTGTGTTGCCGTCGGCCATGATCAGACCGGAAGTTTTGTCCATTGGCTTGACGAGATAAGGGTCATTTTTCGTCAGGTTGGCAGCGGCCCAATCGGCGGCTGCTTTCACGGTGGCGAAATTCGACTCGACAGCCTTCGCGTTGCCCTCGAAGTGATAATCCAGTGCTTGGCGGATCTTATCCAAGTCAATGTTGAGAATATGGGCGAGTACGCCAACGTAAACCATGTTGGCAATGTAATCGCGCAATTTTGGGGAGACATCTGCGACGCTGGCTAGCTGCTTGACTGGCATCGGGTAGAGGCTGATGTCAGCGCGGTTGATGGGAAGTTTGATATCGTCAGCGTAGAAGAACGCGCCACCGGGCAGCACACCCGCCAGGTCGCGCCCGAACGAAGTTGGGTTGATACAGACGACGATTTCATGCTCATCACGGCGGGCAATGAAGCCATCCTTGTTGACGCGGATGGTGTACCAGGTGGGTAAGCCTTGGATGTTCGAGGGGAACAAGTTCTTGCCTGAAACCGGGATGCCCATCTTGAACAATGCTCGCAAGAGTATCGTGTTTGCGGTCTGGCTGCCGGAGCCGTTGACAGTGGCAATGGTGATCGAGAAATCGTTTACGATTTTTGAAGCCTCGGGCATGGTTCTCTCCTAGGTCAGGCAGATGAAGCCGGACGGTGCGAGATTAGATCGGTGTGCTCCGATAAGGCGCGGTATCCGGCTTCGTAATCTTGCATACAAATGGCTTCTACCATTTTTTGGTGATATCCCCAGACTTCTTCGAGGTAGCGGTAATCGGCATAAACGTTTAAGCCGACGGCCTCATAAGCCTCCCAATAGGCTTCCAGCAAACCAGCGACGAAGGGATTCTCCAGGCGTCGGTAGATCATCAGGTGCAGTTCGCGGTGTTCAGCATGGGGAATTTGCGCAGGCGTGCCGCGCAATTTTTCCCAGGCGCGGGCGATCACGTTTTTCAGGGCATTCCGGTCTTCTTCGGTCAACTTCTGTACGGCCTCGTGCCAGTAGGTTAATTCTATATGCTTGCGCAGGTCAGCAAATGCCTGGAAGTGGGAGTTATCCAGTGCCAGGGCATAAGCTAGGCTTTGGCGGACTGCCGGCAGGAAGGCGTACGCCTTACGCCGGATGCCGATGCGCGGCCGGACTTCGACCAGGCCGAGAGCGCGGGCGACCTCGAGCTGCTCGCGCAACGCGGCAATGCCAATGCCCAATTCTTGGCTCATTTCGGCGAGTGATGGCAGGCTTTGATCCTCGGTCTGCTTGTGAGCGACCAGATAGCTGAGGAATTCGGAGAGTTGCTCAGGGGATGAATTGCGCTCGCGGGGCATATAGATTGATAAAATAGATTAATCAGATTATTACGACGAAAAGAAGTATATCACCACCCTTTATGCTGGTCAAGAGATTGCTTATCTTTTCAAGAACTCTGCCACCGCAGAGGCCATCAAGGCCGCGCCGTGAGGCAGGGCTTGCTCGTCGAAATCGAAGCGGGGGTGGTGGTGGCTGGCGTTTAGCCCCTTTTCCTTGTTGGCCGAGCCGATAAAGAGGAAACAACCGGGAACTTTTTCCATGATGAAAGCGAAATCTTCCGAGCCCATGGTGACATAAGCGCCGGTGTCTATCTCGGCTTTGGGAAATATCCGGCGCGCCACCTCGGCGACGCGCGCCGCTTTCTCTGGTTGGTTGATGACGGCCGGAGTCAGGCGTTGCAGTTCGACCTCGGCTTGGCAGCCCATTGTTTCGGCCAGCCCATATACGATGACCTCGAATCGTTCCAGTACCTTTTCCCGGACATCCGGCTCGAAGGTGCGGATCGTGCCTGCCAGATCCACTGTCTGCGGGATGACGTTGAAGGCCTCGCCGCCGTGGATGGTGCAAACGCTGACGACTGCGGCCTGCAACGGGGGAACGTTGCGGGCGACAATGCTTTGTAACGCGGTGACAATCTCGGCTGCGGCCAGCAGCGGGTCAGATGCCAAATGCGGGACCGCGCCATGTCCGCCCTTGCCGCGCACCTTGATCTTGAAAAGCTCGGCGCCAGCCATGGTCGGGCCAGCGGCAATGCCCAACCAGCCGAGCGGCTTTTCGTTCCAGAGGTGTAAAGCCAGGGCCAGATCAGGCTTTGGATCATCGAGCACACCTCCTGCGATCATCCCTTCCGCGCCGCCCAAGCCTTCCTCGGCCGGCTGGAAGACGAACTTGACCGTGCCGGCTAATTCCTGACGATGGGCGTGCAACATCCGGGCCACAGCCAGGCCAATGGCGGTGTGACCGTCGTGGCCGCAGGCGTGAGTCACACCAGGGTTCTGGGAAGCATAGGTTGCACCGGTCTCTTCGAGGATGGGCAGGGCGTCCATATCGAAGCGTACCAGAATGACCGGGCCGGGTTTCGCGCCTTCGAGCAGCGCGACGACGCCGGTCTCTGCGATGCCGGTATGGATTTCCAGGCCGAGGCTGCTCAGTTCTTTGGCAACAATCCCTGCCGTGCGGACTTCCTTGAATCCTAGCTCAGGGTGCATGTGGAAATCGCGCCGCAGGGATTGGGTGTATTCGAAGAGTGATTGGGCTTCTGCGAGAAAGTCAGTCATTGGGAACTCCGGTTTTTCAACGCGAGTGGGGAAAAAAAAGCGCTATTCGCGCCATTCGCCAATTCGCGGCATTCGCGTTCAAAGTTGTTTAGCCAAATTTGAGAACGCGAAACTTCTCCTCGTAGCGCGGAAACCATTTCAGGCTGCGCGGGGCGCGGCGGCTTTGCATTCGTTTTTCGAATGCGAGCGGATCGCCGATCTGGCTCTTGTGCTCCTTCAAGGCGCGCAGTTTGATCTCCCAGGTATCGGTCACGTCCAGCGTTACGTTGGGCTGGGAGGTCAGCGAGACCCACACCTCGCGCGGCGTGTGCGGTTCCAAGCCTTCGTCGCGCAACAGTCCAGGGAAAAAGTGGGCGTTCCCAGCGGCAGGGAAGGCCGCGTCCAGCACAACCTGTCCGGCGTAGCGGTGATCAGGGTGGTTGAGCCGGTACGTTCCGCTTGGGAATAGATTGGTCGGATCGCAAGTGACAAGGATGTCGGGCTTTTCCTGGCGAATGACGCGCACCACTTCCCGGCGCAGGTCAATGTTGGGGGTCAGGTACCCGTCCTCCAGGTCCAGAAAACGCACATTCATAACGCCAATGACAGCCGCCGCGGCGCGTTGTTCCTCGTGACGGATGCGGCATATCTCCTCGGGGGTAATGTCGCGTTTCTCGTAGCCTTTGTCGCCGCGGGTCAACAGGCAGTAATGAATCTCGTGCCCGGCTTTGGCCCAGCGGGCCAAGGTCGCGCCGCAGAAAAACTCCGGATCGTCGGGATGTGCCAGGATGACCAGGATCTTTTGAGGGGTTTGCCAGTTGTCAGGAGGTTCGGTCATTTGGGCAATTCGCACATGGCTCTGCTGACTTGCGCCGCAGCGCCTCCAACTCGTCCCAGGGTTCGAGCTGCTCGCGCTCGAATTCGCGCCGGCCCACCTCTGGCAATTCGACGACGACAGTCATCTGCAGGGGCAGCAGCTCCACGACCCGGCCTTCTCCCAATGGTGTAACGACGCGCTTATTCCTCTTGGGCAATTCCTTGCGCGCTGCCACATATTGTTCATATTCATAGACTAGGCAGCAGCGCAAGCGTCCGCATATGCCAGTGATCTCGGCTGGCGTGAGCGAGATGCCCTGTTCTTTTGCCATTTTTATAGAGATAGGGCTGAAATCGGTCAGGAATTTGGAGCAACAGCGGGTCTCCAGTCCACATGCACCTAATCCGCCTAAGGTCTTGGCCACGTCGCGCGGCCCAATCTGGCGCATGTCAATCTGCGTACCAGGGTAGAGCTTGCCCATGTCTTGCCGCAGCGACTTCAAATCTACCTTTTCTTCTGTCTGGCTGCTGAACATAAGGGCCAGGCGCGAGCCATCGAAACTGAACTCGGCGGCGATGATCTTGATCCCGGTCAGTTTCAGCTCGGCGGCGTGCTGACGACAGTTGATCATCGCCTCGATCTCTTTGCGCTGCCAGGTCTGGCGCAGGATCAAATCGCGCGGCGTGGCGCGTCGCTCGACTGGCTTCCACTTCCCCTCAGGAGGTGGGGTAGGCTTCTCGATCAGTTGAGTGACCTCCCCCAGTTGACGCCCGCGCGTCGTCTCGACGATGACCCGGTCTCCGGATTGGATATCGGGAATGGCGGAGGCGTCGAAGTGATAAACTTTTCCTATTTGTGCAAAACGGACTCCAACGATAAGTGGTTGCATGGTTCTGATTATAGCAGACGCAGACTCCCTGTTTGCGGGAGGTTGTGTTTAAATCACATTGATTGTCGGCATATCCTTTTGTCCCAAAGCGGTGACGCTGATCCGGGCGGCCACTTGCTCGGCGATGGCTTTCAGCGCCTTGGCAGCCCCCGAATCTGGCCTGGAGACGATCACAGGCTCGCCGGTATCCCCACCCACGCGGACGGGCGCCTCCATCGGCACCGCGCCCAGAAAGGGGACGCTGGCGGTGCGCGCCAGGTCCTCGCCGCCGCCGGAGCCGAAGAACTCGCCGCGCATGTTCTCAATGACGCCCATCACCGGCACTTCAAGGGCGCGGAACATTTCCAGGCCGCGGCTGGCGTCTTCGAGAGAGACAGCCTGTGGTAGGGTGACGATCAGCGCGCCGCTGAGAGGCAGGATTTGCGCCAGGCTGAGTGCGGCATCGCCGGTGCCCGGCGGCAGGTCAATGATGAGATAGTCCAGTTCGCCCCATTCTACATTGGACAAGAATTGACGGATGGCGGAATTGAGCATCGGCCCGCGCCAGATGAGCGGCTGGCCTGGCTTGACTAAAAAGCCCATAGACATCAGTTTGACGCCATAAGCCTTGGCCGGGACGAGCTTCTCGCCGTTCGTGCCTGGGATATGCTTGACGCCCATCATGGTAGGGATATTGGGGCCGTAGATATCCGCGTCCAATAGGCCAACGCGGGCGCCGGTCTGAGCCAGTGCCACAGCTAGGTTGACCGCCACAGTGCTTTTGCCTACGCCGCCTTTGCCGGAAGCCACTGCCACCGCGTTGCGCACCGGCAGGTTGAGCAAGCCGCGCATCCGGCCATCGTTGGGCACGCTGGCATCCATTTTGATGTTGACGGCCTTGACGCCAGGGATTGCCATTACCGCAGCCTTCGCTTCCTGCTCGATTTTGCTGCGCAGCGGGCAGGCAGGGGTTGTCAATACAATCGTGAAGTTGACAGTGCTGCCCTTGATTTCCATGTCACGGATCATGTTGAGTGTGACCAAGTCTTTGTGCAATTCAGGTTCTTGCACCTTGCCAAGAGCAGCAAGGATGGTTTCGTTTGCAATTCTTTCGGGCATAATTTTCTTTCTATCGCGAATCGGTGTTCACCCGCGTTTATCTTTGGTTGGTTGATTTGCCGAATGCTCTTTCCTCAAATAGGTTTCGACATCTGATCTGGCGGCTTGGTACTGCTGCAGCAACTCTCCGTCTGAGCTGCGATAGCGTTTTAGGGTTTGCCTGGCACAAGCTGTACAGCCCTGCATGGCTCGAAACGAGTCGGCGTTACAGGAGGCGCAGCCATCCAACCGGGCCATCATCAAGATGAAAGCGAGATACTCGATGGATTCTGGCTCTGCGGCACAGACACGCTTCACCAGTCCTTGCCAGGTTTCACTGCGCTGGTCGCGCAGGGATGGGATGACGCGTCCCGGAAAGAGCAGATCGGTATCGGGGTTGTACATGGCTGCAGTGTCATTGCGAGCGAAGCGATCCCCTTCCGTGCAATGAGATTGCTTCGCCGCCAAAAAGCAGCGGCTCGCAATGACAGGTTAGTTACTCAGTGTTCCGCTCTGGCGGCGCGCACAGCTTCTTTTGCAGCCCGGGCAGCGTTTTCTTTCGCTGCGTTGACCGGGCGGATGCCCTCATAATACGCGACAGGCTTGCCGAGCATTTCTTTGTTGAAAATTGCTCGTCCGTAGGAGGCCAATTCGTAGTTGTGATCCATTTTGATGGCGTCGAACGGGCAGTACTCGGCGCACAGGCCGCAGTTCATGCAAATGTCCGCGTCAATGTAGAATTCAGCCGGATCTGGGATGGGGCGGCCAGTGGCCGGGTCCGAACTACGCACGATCCAGATGCACTGCGGTGGGCAGACTTTGGCGCAGATGCCGCACGAGGTGCAGCGGTAGAATTTTTCACCGTTCGAGTTGATCTCGTATACCAGGAAAGGGATGAAACGGAACTCTTCTGGAACCGGTATCTTTTCTTCCGGATATTGGACGGTGAAGATGCCGCGTCCCTTCTTGCTGGCGCGGTGGGCAATGCCTTCTGGCGAACCGTAGCGTTTGCGTCCCAGCCAGCGGATGTCATCCAAATACGTTTCGATGAAATGCCTGGCGCTGACGCCTAAACTTTTGAGGATGCCTTTACCGTACATGTTCTACTCCTACCGGTCAGTTTCGCCGAGTACGATGTCAATCGAGCCGAGGACGGCGACCACGTCGGCGATTTTCTGGCCGACGCACATCGGACCAAAGGCAGTCAGGTTGATGAAGGATGGCGCCCGCACATGATAGCGCCAGGGATTCGGTTTGCCGTTCGAGATGACATAGAAACCGAGTTCGCCTTTCGGACCCTCGACTCGTCCGTACGACTCACCGGCCGGGACACGCACCTGATACTGGGGTTTGCCACTCTGGATCGGTCCCTTGGGCAGTCCCTTGACGGCTTGCTGGACGATGCGAATGCTCTGGCGAATCTCATCCAGGCGGATCATGAAGCGGTCGTAGATATCGCCATGACTGCGCACAGCCACGTCGAACTCGAAGCGGTCGTAGATGCTGTAGGGTTCAGCACGGCGCACGTCATAGGGAATGGCGGAGGCGCGCAGTAGCGGGCCGGCGGCCGAGTAGCGGATGGCATCCTCGGCGGTCAGCACTCCTTGGCCGATCCCACGCGCGCGGACGATTTCGTTTTCGGTCAGGAAGCGGTCGAGCTCGTCAATCTGGCGCGGCAGGCGCTCGAAGAACAAGTCCTTGATCTTTTCGAGCGCGTCCTCCGGCAGGTCACGCGCCACGCCGCCGAAGCGGAAGTAGTTGCACATCATGCGCGATCCAGCTACGGCCTCGAAGATGTCCAGCAAGAGTTCGCGCTCTTCGAGTGCGTACAACATGGGGGTGAAATACGCGCCCAGGTCATTGAGCAGCGCGCCGATCGCCATCAGGTGGTTGGCGATACGGGTCATCTCTGCCATCATCACGCGCAGGTAGTCGGCGCGTTCCGGCACAGCGATCTGCATCAACTTCTCGACCGCTAGCGCGTAACCGAAGTTATTGCTCATCGAGGAAAGATAATCCAACCGGTCGGTGTAGGGCATGTTCATCAGGAAAGTGTTGCGCTCCCCAATCTTCTCGTGGTTGCGGTGCAGGTAGCCCATCACTGGCTTGAGGCTGACGATGGTCTCGCCATCCAACATGACCGCCACACGGAATACGCCGTGCGTGGATGGATGCTGGGGCCCCATGTTGACGATAATGCGGTCGGTCGGCAAGCCAGCTTCATCCTGTTGGGATTCCCGCAAAGCCTTGTAGAGCGCCTCATCAGGCTCGTATTTCCCCTTGTCCGGATCGAAGCCGTCCGGATAGGCGACGTTATCGCCAAATGGGTTCTTATCCTCGGCCTGGACGATCTTGCCTTCCGGCCAGCGGCTCTTGAGGGGTTTGCCATCTTCTTCAAAGTAGGCTTCTTTCCAATCCTTGCGCAGCGGGTGGCCGGCAAAGCCCTCCCACATCAGGATGCGGCGCAGGTCGGGATGACCAGTGAATTTGATTCCAAGCAGGTCCCAGGCCTCGCGTTCCTGCAATTCTGCGCCCGGATAGATCGAGACGAGCGACGACACCTCGACCGGATCCTGGCGCTGCGCCTGGACTTTGAATACCAGCCCCGGACCGCCGGTAGTCCGGTACGCGTGATAGACCACCTCCATCTTGCCTTCCGGCAGGTAATCCACGCCGGTGACGGAGGAGAGATAATCATAGCCAAGCTCATCGCGCAATGCGGCTGCAAATTCTAGCAGGTGGGCTTTTTCCACGATCCAGCCGGAATAGCCGGGGCGGGCATCGGCGGTGAGGATGCCTGGGAAACGGGCAGCCAAGTCGAGGGCGTTGCCGCGAGCGATGGTTTTCATGTCGGCCTCGGTCATGCCTTTTGCCCTTTGATTTGCGGGATATTGCGCGGATCAATCAAGTCCGGCCCCAAGATGGGGATCGGAATGGCTTCGGCGGGGCCTTTCTGGTACCAGCTCACGGTCTTGATGGTTTGGGTGCTGATCTTCTCTTGTAGCTTGATCAGACCATTGAGCAGTGCCTGTGGGGTGGGCGGGCAGCCTGGAATGTAGACATCCACCGGGATGAAACGGTCTATCCCCGAGACGACGTTATAGCCTTCTTTGAACGGGCCGCCGCCCGAGGCGCACGCCCCCATGGCGATCACGTACTTGGGTTCGGGCATTTGGTTGTACAGACGCACGATGGTGGGCGCCATTTTCTTGGTTACTGTACCGGAGACGAGCAGCAGGTCGCTCTGGCGCGGGCTGGGGCGCATGATCTCCATGCCAAAGCGCGCCGTGTCGAAACGGCTGGCGGCGGTGCAGATCATCTCGATAGCGCAGCAAGCCAGGCCGAACATCATAGGCCAGACCGAGGCGCGCCGCCCCCAGTTGTAGAGGCGGTCGAGCGTGGTGATGGCTACTTGTCCTTGCA
The DNA here is from genome assembly GCA_964478375.1 of uncultured Chloroflexus sp. Taxonomy (GTDB): domain Bacteria; phylum Chloroflexota; class Anaerolineae; order Anaerolineales; family Villigracilaceae; genus CG2-30-58-95. The sequence continues at coordinate 44,934 of CAYZIQ010000004.1, forward strand.
TTTCTAGTGGGATTTCGTAGCCAGGAGCGTTGAGTTCATTGGTTTCCATGAAATCTCCTCGAGAGGAAGGGAGAAAGATAGAGGGTGGTGAGGTTGATGTCACGTGCAAACAGGCGGATTATAGCTGTTGAGGTGGGTGATGTCAACTCAATTCCGCAAATATATATTTGCGGAAAATTAGTGAGTATAATGTGGGCTATATGCCCACCTCCCGCCAGAAAATCCTCGCTTATATCCGCAAATACCTAATTGCTTCTGCTGTGGATATCAGCCATGCTTTGGAGATGACCCAGGCAAATGCACGCCATCACCTGGCTCACCTGGAGACCGAGGGCTTGATCGAGGTCACGGGTCAGCGGCGTGGGAGGGGTCGGGGGAGATCGGCGCAGGTATATACCTTGTCGCGCGCCGCACGCGGAGTCAACCTCGAACATCTGGCAATTGTCCTGATCGAGGAATGTCTGGCGGGGTTATCTTCCTCAGCTCGAGAAGACGCTTTGCGCCGAATCGCCCGAAGATTGGCAATGACCGGTAAGAACCAGGGGGTTAACCCGACGGGTTCGACAAGTCTGACAAGTCAAAGCACCTCTATTACCCGCAGCTTGGCCATGACCATCGAAAGACTGAATGAGTTACACTATCAGGCGCGTTGGGAAGCTTCCGCGGCCGGGCCACGTATCTATCTGGGACATTGTCCTTATGCAGGGATTGTAGGCGCGCATCCCGAATTGTGCCAGATGGATGCTTTTATTTTGGAGGAGCGCCTCGGTTTGCTTGTTCAGCACGTGGCTAAATTGCAGCAGAGCGAGAAAGGATTGCCTTTCTGCGAGTTTCTTGTGAAGATGAATACTGGGAGCAGGTAAAGCATCAATTTTCGTCCTCGCCCCGGCCACGAATGGGACAGGTGAAAATGTGGTATGATTTTTACAGCTTATGGAGGCCATACGTGAGAAAAAGTGATCCTGATTATGCCAATAGAATAATACATGGAATCTTGGCTGTTCTGTCTGTGGTCCTGGTCTTGTTGGGCTTGATTTTGCTTTATGCCTCACCCATCAATTGGGAAATCGTCATGCCTCCCCCTTTATGGATTAGTGTTGCCGGTGTAATCCTTTTTGTAGCCAGCAATTTCATTCGTCCCGGGCCAAAGATAAGTGGCTGGTTGGGTTCCTTTTCGGTTTCAAGGGCAACTTCCTGGATCGTCGCTGCTGTCATTCTCTCTGTTTTGGCTACAGTCACAATGGTGGCATTCAGTAAGGATTTCCGGTCGAATTACATCCCAGTCATCACTTTCTGGCTAATGGCAGGGATGTGTTACTTAACAGCATTGTGGAAGAATAGCCTGTCGAAGATACATTTATGGGAGTGGATGCAAAATCATCGCATTGAATTGTTTTTGCTTGGGATAGTTACTCTTGCAGGCATAGCTACCCGTTTCTATAAGCTAGGAGAAGTTCCGCGCGTCATCAATGGGGATGAAGGCCGAATGGGTCTTACAGCTTTGTCCACTGAGGCCAGCGGAATGGCGAATCCTTTTGCTTTGTGGGAGAATTTTGGGTCTCTTTATTTGCAAGCGATTTATTTTGCATTCAGGATATTCGGTACTACCTCCTTCGCAATAAGGTTAATGCCTGCTATTGGTGGTTGCTTGGCTATTCCAGCGATATATGTATTTGCACGCCAGATTGCTGGAAAACGCGTTGCATTTATCTCTTCTGCCTTACTAGCGTTTTCGCATACGCACATGCACTTTAGCCGGACAGCGGCGGTCGGTTATATCCAATCCACTTGGCTTGTGCCCCTCGAACTTTACTTTCTCTACAGCGGTATAGAAAGGAGGAGTTCTAGGCGGGCAGCATTGGGCGGGATTCTTCTGGCAATTCATTTCAGCGTGTACTTGACCTCGCAGATTGTGGTCGCATTATTGCTCGTTTACCTGTTGATAGTATTCTTATTCTTCCACTCCTGGGTCAAAGCTGCTTTTCGGCAAATATTAGCCTTCTGGGGAGGATTTGCAATCATGATTTTGCCTGAGGCGGTTTATACTTGTCAACATCCGCTTATGTTCATTGACAGACTGACGACAGACGGCACTTTTCAGTCTGGGTGGTTAGCTCAAAGGATGGCAGCAACTGGTCAAAGTGCATTCACGATCCTGGCCGAACGGGTCATTCATGCTTTCCTTTCCTTGATCTATTACCCGGCTATTGATTTCTATGGCTCGCCTATCCCAACGCTAAGCCTCATTTCAGCCGCCTTGTTCATCCTTGGCCTGGCGATGGTTCTATTTCGTCGGCAATCTCCGGGCACACTCCTTTTGAATGGATATTTCTGGGGTTTCGCTTTTGCCATTGGTATCTTCGCGATCCCTCCCTCTGCTGATTCATACCGGATGTTGATGACATTGCCAGCTGTGCTCATAATGGCCGCAATCGGCTTAGATCGGATACTGACCCTCTTGGGACTGGGATGGTCTGCATCTCGGAAAGCATATACTGCTGTTACAACTGTTTTGCTCGCCAGCTTGTTTGTCTTTAACCTGTGGACGTATTACGATGGTTTCGCTGGACGCTGTTTGTACGGCGATGATTTGGCAGGGAGGTTTGCATCCTATCTTGGAAATTATGCACACACGGTCGAAAAAGGTGTAAAGATTTATTTATTGAGCAATGATTATTATTTCTACGGTTCTCACGCTTCTACTGA
>CAYZIQ010000005.1:0-25568 GCA_964478375.1 uncultured Chloroflexus sp.
AAACGCGGCGCGAGAATCCAGGCGAGGGCTGGAAATGCCCGGAGGTGAAGTCGCCAGCCATTAGTCGCCAGTCATTAGTTGTCAGCGATCAATCGTAAATTGGCAATCGAAAATGCGCTTACGCATCACCTTCTCCAAAACCGGCGCACTGCGCTACACGGGGCACCTGGATTTGCATAAAATCTGGGAGCGGACGGCCCGTCGCGCCGGATTGCCGTTGGCCTACAGTCAGGGTTTCCACCCGCTGCCCAAGATCCAATTGGCCGCTGCCCTGCCGCTCGGTTTTTCCGCTCGCGCCGAACTGGTGGATATATGGGTTGACGACATCGTAGGGGCAGGGTTCATCCCTGCCCAGGGCGACCATAAAGGTCGCCCCTACGATGAAATTGCCTCGAGATTACAAAATGCCGCGCCGCCCGGATTGGGCATTCTAAAAGTCGAAGAGGTGGACGAACGAGCACCGGCCTTGCAGACGCAGGTCGTTTCGGCTGAGTACGAGGTGACTTTGCTCGAACCAGGTGACGGATCTGGCCTGACCCGACGCCTGTCCGCCGTTATGGAGGCCAAGTCCCTGCCGCGTGAACGGCGCGGCAAGGCCTATAACCTGCGACCTTTGATCGAGGACCTGTGCCCTCTCTCCCGCTACCCTGCGCAGCTGCTCTTTATGCGTCTAGCCGCCCGCGAAGGCGCGACTGGCCGCCCAGAAGAAGTGTTGGATTCTTTAGGAATAGCCCTCGAAAATACCCGTATCGAACGCACCCGCCTGATTCTCAAATCTGAGCTAGAATAACTATATCGAGGAGTATGACCATGGGCATGTTGACCTCACTATTCTTTGGTTTTGTCCCAGCACTGTTCTTCGCCTATATCTTATATTGGCTCGACCGCTATGAGAAGGAGCCAAAAATCTTGCTCGGCGGCGTTTTCCTGTGGGGGGCAATTGTCGCTGCGGGCAGCGCATTCATTATCAACACCTTTCTCGATATCGGCGTTTACCTCTTTACCCAGTCTGATTGGGTCACGGAACTTGCCGGCGGTTCGCTCATCGCGCCGTTCGTGGAGGAGACTTTGAAGGGGTTGGCCGTCTTTATCGTTTTCCTGATCTTTCGCAAGGAATTTGACTCTATCTTGGACGGCATTGTTTATGCAGGCGTCGCCGCGCTGGGTTTTGCAGCCATCGAAAATACTTATTACATCTACAATTTCGGATTCAAAGAGGCCGGCTGGCAGGGACTATGGTTTCTGGCCTTCGTGCGCGTCATCCTGGTAGGCTGGCAGCATCCTTTCTACACTGCCTTTACCGGCATCGGGCTGGCCGCCTCGCGCTTGAGCCGCAACTGGTTTGGCAAGCTCCTTTTCCCCGTGCTTGGCATCGGCGTGGCGATGTTCACCCACGCCGTCCACAACACCATGGCCACCTTCCTGAGCGGAATGGAGGGCCTGGCTATCGGCACATTTGTGGACTGGACCGGTTGGTTTTTCATGTTCCTGTTCATCGTCTGGGTCACGTGGCAGGAGCAGGTGTATCTCAAGAAGTCCCTTTTACAAGAGGTGAATTCAGGCGTCATCACGCCCGCCCATTATCGCACCGCCTCGTCCGCCTGGCTGCAATCCTTCGCCCGCCTTGCTGCCATCTTCACTGGACGCTTTCGGTACACTGCGCGTTTCTATCAACTATGCGGTGAATTGGCCCACAAGAAACGGCAATTCGCAGCCTTGGGTGATGAAGGCGGGGATGCCGCTGCGATCCAAACGACGCGCGCCGAACTGGCTCGCCTGGCACCCTACGTGCAGGTATGAGTGCTGACCCTTGCGAAGTTGCCGACCTTCTCAAGGGTATCCTGTGTGGTAAAATCTGCTCACCTGCCCCTGTAGCTCAGCGGATAGAGCGTCGGCCTCCGGAGCCGAATGCGGCAGTTCGAATCTGCCCAGGGGTACCAAAGCAGTCTCATCCCGAACCACGCACTTGCCGGGCCTGGAGAAGGGAATAGCGCAGCGACATGTGCTTTACCCGCGGACAGCTCCCACAGAAACGACCGGGAGGAGAAACTTGCGCAAGCGCACGCCAAAGAAGGGGATTTTAGCGAATGGCTGAAATGCCGTCTAACGTTATTGGAAGAATTGGTGGGAATTCATCCGGCAGGAAAGAGCACCAGTCCAACCGTACCGGGGCCGAAGTTGGCTGCCAACGAGATCGAGAGCTCGGTCAGCACCGAATCGCGAACATTGAACGCCTTCTTCGCCTTTTCGAGTAATGAGTTTCCTGCTTCCATGTCACGCGCATGGACAACGGCCAGGTGCACTGGCTGGTCGCCATACTCGGCCCTGCCAATCTCGATGACGCGCTCGATGGCCGTCTTACGGGTGCGGACCTTATCCTCCATGTTGACCACGCCATCACGGAGCACAGCAATCGGCTTGACGTTCAGCACCGAAGCGAGAGCCGCAGAAAGAGTGCCCACCCGTCCGCTCATGCGGGCATAGTCGAGCGTATCCAGTGTCAGAACGATAAAAGTGCGGTCACGCACGCCTTCCAAGTACTTTACGATCTGGTTCACAGGTTGGCCTGCTCGATCCATTCTGCGCGCCTCGCGGCACATGAAACCAATACCGACCGAGCCGCAAGCTGAGTCGAAGGGGATAACCTTGAACACATCCTTTACTTCTTCGGCGGCCGAGACCGCAGAGGCAAATGTGCCTGAGAGCTTGGCAGTCACGTGGCACGAAAGGATGGTATCGCCCTTTCGAGCGACCTTCTTGTAGAACTCCACGAACTGATGCGGAGAGGGCTGGGAAGTCTTGGGGATCTTCTTGGTCTCGTCCACCAGCCTGTAGAATCCCTCATTATCCAGGTCAACGTTTTGCAGGTAAGTTTTTTCGCCGAATTGGATGTTGATGGGAATGACCTGAATGTCGTACTCCTTTTCCCATCCAGCAGGAATATCCGCGGCGCCATCCGTCACGATGCGTAACATGATCCTCCTCCTTGGCGAGAATTGAACCGGCACGTCATGAAAACCGAATGAAGTGCACGCCCGCACCTCTCCTCGTCTCCTTGAACGGCAGTATAAAGTTGACCATGCCGGCAGGATTTGATAAGTTTAACCCCCCCGATTGTTAGAAGTTCCATCGCTGGTGACTGGTATAATCATCGCTTGCGTTATTTTCGCAGACTCAATTTGAAACAAATGTGCTATAATTCCCTTGTTTTATGTCGAATCGCGAATCAGAGGAAATCATGCCTTCGAATATCATCCGCGTCGTCGGCGCATGCGAGCACAACCTAAAGAATATTACTGTAGAGATTCCCCGCGATAAGCTGGTCGTCATCACTGGGCTATCCGGCTCGGGTAAATCCTCCCTGGCGTTCGATACCATCTTTGCCGAAGGCCAGCGGCGCTACGTCGAGTCGCTTTCGGCCTACGCGCGCCAGTTCCTGGGCCAGATGGACAAGCCGGACGTAGACTACATCGAAGGCCTCTCCCCGGCTGTCTCTATTGACCAGAAAGGCACATCCCACAACCCGCGCTCGACCGTCGGCACAGTGACGGAAATCTACGATTTCCTGCGCCTGCTTTTTGCACGCATAGGAATCCCACACTGCCCAATCTGCGGACGCGAGGTGGTGAAACAATCCGCCCAGGAAATCGTTGATGCCATCGAAGCGCTACCAGAGGACAGCCGTATCCTGATCCTGGCGCCAGTGGTGCGCGGACGCAAAGGCACATACCAGGCCGTATTCGAGGAGATCCGCAAGGCTGGCTTCGTGCGCGCCCGGGTGGATGGAACGGTCTACAGCCTAGATGAGGAGATCAGCCTCGACCGCTATAAAATCCATACGATCGAGGCGGTGGTAGACAGGTTGGTAGTAACAGGCTCCGGGCCTGCCCTGAGCGCAGTCGAAGGATCCGAAGAGGAGCGCAAATCAGCGCAGACGCGGCTGACGGATTCAGTCGAGACGGCGCTCAAGTTCGGGGATGGGTACCTCACCGTGTCAAAGGTCGAAAGTCAAACGTCAGCCTCCGCCAGCAAAACGTCCGACGTTCAACCTTCAACGTTAGACATTCATTTCTCCGAACACCTGGCCTGCCCGGAACACGGCATCAGCATCCCAGAGATCGAGCCGCGCACCTTCTCGTTCAACACGCCGCACGGGGCCTGTCCCGACTGCCAGGGGCTGGGCAACAAACTGGAAATTGACCCCGAACGCGTGGTTGACCCCGAACGCTCGCTGGCCGAAGGCGCGCTGGTTGCCATGGAATGGAATAACCTGCGCGAGGACATGGGAGCCTACTGGCAAATTCTCGAAGCAATGGCACACCACTATCATGTTGACCTGAACGTGCCGTTCAGAGATTTACCACCGGAAAAGCGAGACCTGGTGCTTTATGGCACAAAAGGCGGAAAATTCACCGTCCATTATCGCAACCGCGAGGGCCGCCAAGCTATTTTCGACACCTCCTTCGAGGGCATTATTGGCAACCTGGAACGCCGCTACCGCGAGACGAACTCGGAATACATTCGCGAGAAGATAAGCGAGTATATGTCCGACCGACCCTGCCCCACCTGCCAGGGCAAGCGCCTGCGCCCGGAAGCCATCGCCGTCACGGTAGATGACATCAATATCATCGAGGTCACTGCCTGGCCGATCAATCGCACGCTGGAATGGATCGAGAAGCTGGCCGGGCCGCAAACCCCTCTCAATAAACGCCAGCAGACCATCGCCGAACGGATCATCAAGGAGATCCGCTCACGGCTGGGTTTCCTTGTCAACGTTGGCCTGGATTACCTGACCCTGAATCGTTCGGCGGGTAGCCTTTCCGGCGGCGAGGCGCAGCGCATTCGCCTGGCGACGCAGGTCGGCTCGCGGCTGGTCGGCGTACTATACGTGCTGGATGAACCTTCCATTGGTTTGCACCCGCGTGATAATGGCCGCCTGCTCAATACGCTGCGCGGCTTGCGCGACTTGGGCAACACTGTGTTGGTCGTCGAGCACGACGATGACACCATCCGCACCGCAGACTGGATCATTGACCTCGGCCCGGGCGCGGGCGAACACGGTGGGCACATCATCGCCGAAGGCCGGCCCGAAGAGATCATGGCGCACCCCAAGTCGCTCACCGGGGCCTACCTGTCGGGGCGCAAGCGCATCCCCGTCCCGAAGAAGCGGCGCACGGGCAACGGCAAACACCTGACCGTGGTCGGGGCGCGGGCGAATAACCTCAAGAATCTGACCGTTCGCATCCCGCTCGGCAAATTCGTCTGCATCACTGGCGTCTCCGGCTCAGGCAAGTCCACGCTGATGGTGGACGTGCTCTACCAGGCGCTGGCGGCCAGACTACACGGCGCGCGCACCCAGCCCGGCGAACATGAGCGCCTCGAGGGGCTGGAACATATTGACAAAATCATCAACATTGACCAATCGCCCATCGGACGCACGCCGCGCTCCAACCCCGGTACCTACACCAGCCTATTCGATGAGATCCGCAAGCTCTTCGCCGAACTTCCCGAAAGCAAGGTGCGCGGCTACAAGCCAGGACGATTCTCGTTCAACGTCCACGGTGGGCGCTGCGAAGCCTGCCAGGGTCAAGGTCAGTTACGCATCGAGATGCAGTTCCTGCCGGATATCTACGTGCCCTGCGATGTCTGCCACGGGACGCGCTTCAACCGCGAAACGTTGCAAGTCCGATTCAAGGGCCTCTCGATTGCTGACGTGCTGGATACGACGGTGGAAAAAGGGTTAGAACTCTTCTCCGCCTTCCCACCAATGGTCAGCAAACTGAGGACACTTTCGGAAGTTGGATTGGGTTACATCAAGATCGGTCAGCCCGCCACGACCCTTTCGGGTGGAGAGGCACAGCGCGTCAAACTGGCGCGTGAACTTTCGCGGCGTGCCACCGGCCGGACCCTGTACGTGCTCGACGAGCCCTCAGTCGGACTCCACGCGGCCGACGTCCACAAGCTGATCAAAGTGCTGCAACGCTTGGTTGACGCGGGCAATTCAGTGCTCATCATTGAGCACAACCCTGACATCGTCAAAGTGGCGGATTGGATCATTGACCTAGGCCCAGAAGGCGGTGACCGAGGCGGGGAACTCGTTGCTGAGGGCACGCCAGAGGAAGTCTGCGCGAAGCCAGAATCTTACACCGGACAATTTTTAAAGGGGCATCTTCAGAGAAATACGGTGAGATTGTGACACGGCGGCGCGACAACACGTTTCACACAAATCCATAAAGTTCAGGTAGAATATCGTTAATAAGAGGTGACTTTCCCACTTAAGTAGGAGAGGGTGTGGGCGGCTTTGCACCCTTTGGGCAAGCCTCGCGACCGCCCGCACATCCCCTGCCCCCAGTTTATTGAGACGATAGATAAATAGGCTGAATGAATCTCACGGCCTGCCTGTCTAGTAAGGAGTAGATAATTTATGAGCGAACACCCCCCAGTCACTGCCACTATTGGTGCCTACCGGAAGAGGCGGCAAAACCGGACGCCATTCATCATTGGAGGCATAGCCACCATGCTGGCCGTGATCGGTGTGATCATCCTGGTCATTGGCTTTAGCAATGGAGGCGGCTTTCAGGGTTTTCATCTGTTCTCCACGCAGACGCCCACACCGACCCTCACGCCAATTCCGACCAATACCCCCTTCCCCACCGATACACCTACCATCACACCTACGCCAACCGAAACCCCGACGCCAACGCCCTCGGCGCCTTATGTATATGTGGTGCAGGAGGGAGATTACCTGGGCAAGATCATCCAGGATCATGGCCTGGGTGAAAATGACCTCCTGCTCATCTTTCAGCTGAACCCTTTTAGAGGGGCCGCACTGGACAATAGCATTGATCCAATCGCCCAGATTGTCTATGTAGGCCAGAAAATCACCCTGCCTCCACCCGGCATGCAAATGCTGACGGCAACCCCAATCCCTACCAACGCCGCACCTGGCACCAAGATTATTTATGTCGTCCTTCCCGGAGACAGCCTGGGCAGCATCGCCAGGAAACTGAACAGCACTGTAGACGCCATTGTCAAAGCAAATAAGGATCTTCTGACGGATGGCGACAAGACGGTCATCTACCCAGGATGGACGCTGATTGTCCCAATCAACTTGGTAACACCACAACCGACTTCAACGCTCACGCCAACCGTCACACATACGCCAACTGCCACGAGAACGCCGTAAAAATATCACGAATTGTGTGGTTCGGAACCCGGTCTCTCCAAGAGGCCGGGTTTCATTAAATCGCCAAATCCCTTTGACATTCTGCACAGCAACGACTAAAATGATATAAATGATTTAGGAGCATCCGTGAGTAAGTGGCCCGGAAAATACGTCATCGGTCTGACCGGTAACATCGCCACTGGCAAGAGCGTGGTGCGCAAAATGCTGGAACACCTCGGCGCGTATGGGATTGACGCCGACGCACTCGGCCACCGGGCTATTGCCAGGGGCGCCCCAGGCTACCAGCCTGTCCTGGATACCTTCGGCCGATGGCTTCTGGATGGCAACAAGCAAATTGACCGCGCCAAGCTCGGACGTTACGTCTTTGCAGATGCGGAAGCAATGAAACACCTCGAAGCCATCGTTCACCCGCTAGTCGGTCAGGCGATTGACTTGCTCATCCGGCGCGCTACGCAACCAATCATTGTAGTCGAGGCCATAAAGCTGATCGAGAGCAGCATGGCCAGCACCTGTGATGCCATTTGGGCAACCTTCAGCCCCGAAAACCTCCAGAAAAACCGGCTCATGGAAAAGCGCCGCATGAGCGAGGCAGAGGCTCTCCAACGCATCCGCATGCAGCCGCCGCAAGAGCAAAAAACATCTGCAGCGGATGTCGTCATCCGGAACGCCAGCACCTTCGAGGATACATGGAAGCAGGTAGTGACAGCCTGGAAGGTGGTCTCGCCGGTTAGCAACACCAATCCGGTTGTCACGAAGAAAGTCGCAGCCGGCGAACTGACCGTCCAGCGCGGCCGGCCACGCGATTCAGGAGTCATCGCCGAGCTGATCACCCGTCTCAGCGCAGGTACGCGCCCGATGACCCCAGATGATGTCATGGCTACCTTCGGAGAAAGAGCCTACCTGTTGCTCAAGTCCGGTGACCGGCACGTCGGCTTGATCGGCTGGCAGGTAGAGAATCTGGTTGCTCGTACGACCGAAATCTACCTCGAACCATCTATCCCAATCAAACAGGCCGTGAAGGCCATGGCGACTGAGGTTGAGCAAGCCTCGCAAGACCTGCAATGTGAGGCCTCGTTGCTCTTCCTGCCTCCCCAAATGGCTGCACAGGAAGCCGTCTGGCGCGAGTTGGGATATGAGGGCCGCACGCCGCAATCGCTGGGTGTCCAGGCCTGGCTAGATGCGGCCACCGAATCCATGCCGCCCAACACCATCATGCTCTTCAAACAACTTCGCCGGGATCGTGTGCTGAGGCCAATTTAGTAGAAGATCAGGCATTGGGTGAAAGAGGTTGGGCGACCAAGGTAACCTGATTCTTGACAGATGAACCCATTTTATTTGCCGTGTCAGAATTATTGAGTGATCTCTTTCTACTTTTCCAGCGCCTCGACTGGCTTGGGGTGATTGACATCCTGTTGGTCACGCTAATTTTCTTCGGGCTGCTCTACCTCGTCCGAGACACCCAGGCCATGGTCTTGTTGCGCGGTATCCTCTCGCTCTTGGTACTGACAGCATTATTTACCAGCCTTGTCAACCTGCCAGCCTTCTCGTGGCTGCTGCGCACTGCACTGCCGGCGCTCGTTTTTGCTATCCCGGTCATCTTCGCCCCGGAAATCCGCCGTGCCTTGGAACGCATCGGGCGCGCTGGCACTTTTCTGCCAAACACAAAGAAAGGACTTAACCCAGAAATACACCGCACGATCCAGGCAGTAGTCGGCGCCGCTGCCAGGCTGGCGGCCCGGCAGCACGGTGCCTTGATCATCCTGCAACGGCTGGACAGCCTGGATGAATACATCCGCACCGGCGTGTTGATGCAGGCGCGCGTCACCCCCGAATTGCTCTTGCAAGTGTTCTACCCCAACACCCCGCTCCACGACGGCGCGGCAATCATCGAGAAGGGTACACTTGTCGCCGCGGCTTGCGTCATGCCGCTCTCGTCCAGCGATATTCTGGCCCATTCCCCAGATCACCAGATGGGGTTGCGGCACCGCGCCGCGCTGGGCACCTCGGAAGCCACCGACGCGATTGCCGTAGTCGTCTCCGAGGAGACTGGCGCAATATCCGTTGCCCACGCCGGGCGCATGATCCGCCGTCTGGACTCGGAACGGCTCGAAAACATCCTGATTGCATTCTACGACCCGTCGCGCATTTCCAAGAAAACCGGCTTCTTCGACCGCCATTTTCCCTATCTATTCCCCCCGAAAGGATGAGTAGAGGCAGTATGTTACGCTGGCTCGCCACCAATGTAGGCACGTTCATCCTCGCTTTTGCCCTGGCGATAGCCGTCTGGGTTTCGGCTGTGACGGCTGCCGATCCGGATGAGACGCGCACCCTCCCAAATTCAATCCCCATCGAGTTCGTCGGCCAGGATCCGGGTTTGGTGATCAAGGGAGATGTGCCACGCCAGATCCAATTGACGTTGCGCGCGCCTAGCTCCGTGTGGGATAAGTTGACCTCACAAAAGGACGCTGTCCATGCACTGGTGGATCTCTCTGGACTTGGGGCCGGAACCCACAGGCTGAATGTCCAGGTGCAGGTCGGGGTCCGGCCGGTGCGGATCATATCCTTCTCCCCCGAACAGCTCGACCTGACCCTCGAAGCGCTTGTCACCCAGTCCTTCCCGGTCGTACTTTCGCTGACCGGTACGCCGGCAATCAGCTATCAGGCTGGGGATGCGACCCTGGATCCAACCGAGGTGATCGTATCCGGCCCAGAATCGCTCATGAAGCAGGTAGCCAGCGTCGGCGTCACATTAGATCTCACGGATTTACGCCAAAACGTAAATGCCCTGCTTAGTCTCCAAGCGCTGGATAGCCAAGGTTTACCAGTCAGCGGCTTGACCTTGCACCCGGATAGTGTCCAGCTCAGCCTGCCCATCACGCAGCGAGGCGGCTACCGCGATCTGGCCGTCAAAGTCGTGACCATCGGACGACCAGCCACTGGTTACCGTCTGACCAACATCGCGCCCATTCCCCCTGTGGTAACGGTGTTCTCGTCCAACTTCGACCAGATCTCGGCCCTGCCCGGTTACGTCGAGACCGCCCCGCTCGATTTGAATGGTGCCAGCGCCGATATCGAAACGCACCTGACCTTGAACCTGCCGCTGGGCGTGACACTGGTCGGCGAGCAGAACGTTCTAGTGCAGGTTGGCATCTCGGCCATCCAGAGCAGCCTGACCCTGACCAACCGGCCGGTCGAAGTCATCAATCTTGCCACCGGCCTACAGGCGCCCACCTCCCCAAAAAATGTGGATGTCATCCTGTCGGGCCCATTGCCGGTATTGGATAAGCTGGTGCCCGCAGACGTTCATGTAATCGTGGACGCCAAGGGCCTGACCCCTGGAACATACCACCTCACGCCCACTGTTCAAATGGTCATCGAGGGCGTGACAGTCGAGTCCATCATGCCAGTGACGGTCGAGGTGGTCATTAGCAAGAAAACCACGCCATAGTACCCTCCCCCATTCCCCTTTCCCTTCAGGGAATGGGGGCGAGAGGGGATAGGTCAAATAATCATGCCCAAACCCATTGTCGCTTTAGTCGGACGCCCCAACGTAGGCAAGAGCACCCTCTTCAACCGCCTGGCCGGAGAGCGTCTGGCGATCGTTGACGATACACCCGGCACCACCCGCGACCGCATTTTCGCTGAAGCAGAATGGAACGGCATTCCTTTCGACATCGTGGACACGGGCGGCATTGATCCAACCTATGGTGGCAAAACCCCGCTCTCGGTCGGCTCGGCGGAATTCATCGAGCAAATCCGCCAGCAAGCATTGGTGGCGGTGCGTGACGCGGACGCAGTGCTGTTCCTCACCGACGGCGCAGAGGGCATCACACCGGCCGACCGTGAGGTGGCTGAAATCCTGCGCCGCTACCAAAAGAAGATAGATAACCAACACTGGCCGCCCATCTTCCTGGTAGTCAACAAGTGTGAAAGCGAAAACCGCCGCGAACAGGCGATCCAATTCTACGAGCTTGGGCTGGGCGACCCGTATCCTATCTCCGGGCTGCACGGCGTGGGGACCGGCGACCTGCTCGACGATCTCGTGACCGCATTTCCAGCCTCGGCCGAGACAGAGGAAGACCAGGCGGTCAAGATTGCCATTGTCGGCAAGCCCAATGCCGGGAAGTCCAGCCTGCTGAACAAACTGGTGGGCGAGGAGCGGGCCATTGTCAGCCCGATTCCTGGCACGACACGTGACGCCCTAGACACGAAAATCGAGTTGAACGGCCTGCCCATCACGCTGATCGACACGGCTGGTATCCGCCGACGCGGCAAGATCGAGCCGGGCGTGGAAAAGTACAGCGTGCTGCGCTCGTTCAAGGCCATCGAACGCGCGGATGTGGTTCTTCTGCTGATTGATGCCACCACTGGCATTACTGCCCAAGATGCCCACATCGCTGGTTTCATCCTGGAAGCCTGGAAAAGCACCGTGGTGCTGGTCAACAAATGGGACGCCATCCCCAAGGACACATACACGATGGACGAGTACACTCGCTTGGTGCGGCGGGAACTCAACTTTATGGATTACTTCCCTCTGCTGTTCATCTCAGCCAAGACTGGCCAGCGAGTTGACCAGGTGCTGCCGATGGCCTTACGCGTCCAGGAGGAACGCCTGGCTCGCATCACAACCTCGAGGCTGAACCAGCTACTGCGCGAGGCGCAGGATGCCCATCCCGCCCCCTCCCACGCCGGGAGGCAGTTGAAAATCTACTATGGGGCGCAGGTGCGCACTGACCCACCGACCTTCGTGGTCTACGTCAACGAGCCAAAGCTGATGCACTTCTCGTACCTGCGCTTTTTGGAAAACCGGATACGGGATCAATACGAGTTTCTGGGCACGCCAATCAAGATCGTGACCAAGGGGCGTAGAGAGGGTTAATTGCAGAGACCCCCGGCGTCTTCGAGACGCCGGGGGTCTGATTTTGCTATGGCTATCGCACAATACGCGGCGCGATCCACAGGGCGCGGTCGCCAGTCGGGGAGCCGTTGGCCATTACCGTCAAGATGAATTTGACGCTTTGCCCCGCCAGCGAACTCAGGCTGACGTCCACGCGATAATACATACCTTCGTAATTTTCGTAGTACGTCTTGAAGACCTGGACCGGCCCACTACCGATCTGATAGTTCAGCCGGAAGATGACGTTGCACGAGACCGCGTTATGCTCGCAGTTGATCAGTGTTTGGAAGCGGTCACCGCTTTGGACGGTGAAGGCCGGGTATATGCCCTGGATATAACCGTCGGTAACGTTCTGGGGGAAGGTCAGCAGGCCAGACGAACCAGTGGTACCATCCTCCATCACCGGCGCAGCGAGCGTCAGCACAAAGCCATGCGCGTCCGCATCTGTGCCGGGACAAGGGAGGGTGCCCCAGCCGCTTGACCAAGTCGCCGAGCAGGCATTGGTATAGAAATCGTATGCTGTCGTATACGCGCTGGTCACATTGATGTCCACCCAGAAAGGATCCGTGCCGCTCGGGCCGATGCCGAACTGAACGTGGGAAGCGTTGCGCAGTTTCCAATAACCACGATAGTGGCCGGTAGTATTCGGGGCGGTCATCCCAACCGAGAGGTTGACATACTGCCCCGGCGCAACGGAGGCGGACAGGTAGTTCACTGTAACCGCGCTCATCGCATCACCACTGACGAAGACGAGGGCGTAAGAGGTTGTCCAGGTGCAGGTACCATCGTTCCGCAGGCGCCAGGTTTTGGTGAAGGGAGTGCCGCCTGTGAAGGTGGTGCCATCCGGGATGCTGATGTCGGAGATGAACGTGGCGCGATCACAGGCGACAGGGCCCGGAGTGAAAGTAGAGGTCGGTGTTGGCGGTGTGCCAGTAACGGTCGGAGTGGGGGTCGGCGGCGTGCTGGTAAAGGTTGGCGTCGAGGTAGGTGACACCGCGCCGCCTCGCACGATGCGAGGCGCGCCCCACAGTGCCCGGTCCCCAGTGGCCGAGCCGGTCGCCCGGATGGTCAGGATGAACTTGACGCTCTGTCCTGCCAGCGAGCTGAGGTCGCGATCCGCACGATAATACAGGCCTTCGTACTTCTCTTTGAACGACCAGAAGTTATAAATTGGCCCAGAGCCAATCTGGTAATCCAGGCGGAAAGTGACATAGCAGCTCGTCGCACCATATTGGCAGTTGACGATGCTTTGGAAATGGTCACCTGCCTGGACGGTGAAAGCCGGGTAAACGCCCTGAATGAAACCGTCGGTCACATTCTGAGGAACGGTCAGCAGGCCTGGCGAGGAATCGGTCACGCCATTCTCCAACACCGGGCTGTCGAGCTTCAGGACGAAGCCATTGGCGCTGCCGTCCGCGCCGGGACAGGGCAGCACACCCGCGCCGCTTGTCCAGGTGGCTGAACAATAATTGGCAACGAAGTCGTAGGCAACCGAATAGCTCGTGGATACGTTGATATCCACCCAAAACGAACTGTTGGCAAACCAGCCGATGCCGAACAGGACGCCAGAGGCATTGCGCAACTGCCAGTAGCCGCGATAGTGCCCGTTGACAGACGGCGCGGTCATGTTGACCGAGACATCTATCGTCCCGCCAGGGGCAACGCTGGAGGGCAAGTTGACCACACTGGGGGCGCTCATCTGGCTCCCGCTGACGAACACCAGAGCATAGGATGTCGTCCAGGTGCAGGTGCCGATGTTCTTCAGGCGCCAAGTTTTGGTGAACGCCGTGCCAGGCGCGAAGCTGGTGCCATCCGGCACAGTCACATCCGCGATGAACTGCGCCCAGTCACAGCGCGTCACCGCGGCCGCTGCCTGGGAGCCGATCACAGCCACTGGCATGAATTGGACCAGGATGGCCAGGATCAGGACAGCTGGAATGAACATGCGTCGTGCATTCATAGGTTCCTCCTCCGCAAAATCAGTGGACAACAAAATGCAGGGCAAAGCTCTCACCAACGCGTGGGAACAGCCCCTGCAGACCACTCGAAAGACGGCTTTCTCCTGAGAATTGTTCCCACTCGATGTTCCTTGCTGTTATGATAGCGCATTTTCAATAAAATGAATATACCATTTTTGACCCTTATAAACATGAACCTTTTGCCCCCTACTCATACTGTCCGTTTACCCTGCCTGCGCGAGTATAATTTTCTCGATGCCTCGCAAAATCATACACCTCGACCTGGACGCCTTCTTCTGCGCAGTGGAAGAGTTGTACGACCCAACCTTGCGCGGCAAACCCTTTGCTGTGGGCGGGCGACCAGAAACGCGCGGGGTGGTCTCTTCCTGTTCGTACGCGGCGCGCAAGCTCGGCGTCCGCTCGGCAATGCCGATGGCGCGTGCCCTGCGGATTTGCCCGGAACTGATCGTCGTCTCGCCGCGCCATCACACTTACGGCGAAGTCTCAGCCCAAGTGATGGAGCAGCTGGCCCAAGTCACACCACTCATCGAGCAGGTCTCGATTGATGAGGCTTTCCTGGATGTAAGCGACTTGCCTGAGCCGGGCGAAGTCGTGGCGCGCCGTTTGCAAGAACAGATCCGCAAGGAACTTGACCTGCCCTGTTCGCTGGGCGTAGCGACGAGCAAATTGGTCGCCAAGATCGCCACCGATGTCGGGAAGAGGGCCTCTCTGCCTGCACCTGCACAGGTGGGTGGAGAGTCAAGTAGCGCATCGTCCCTCATGGGAGAAGCGCATCGGGACCCGCAGTCGAAAAGTGTGGGCCCTCCGTGCGCCATCACCGTCGTCCCGCCCGGACAGGAAACAGCCTTCCTGGACCCTTTACCTGCGGACATGCTGTGGGGCGTGGGGCCGAAAACTGCCGCCAAACTGGCTGAGTTGGGCATCCACACCATTGGTGACATCGCCCGCTGGCCCGAAGACGACTTGATCCGCCGCTTTGGCGAGAATGGTCGCGAGCTTTCCCATCGGGCGCGCGGACTCGATGACCGGCCAGTGGTTACCGAACACGCCATCAAGTCCATCAGCCAGGAGGTGACATTTGCCCGTGATGTGCGCGACGATAAAGCCCTCGAAAACACCCTGCGCGAGCTGTCCGCGCAGGTGGGGCGCCGCCTGCGCCGCGCTGACTTGGCCGGGGCGACGGTCAAGATCAAGATCCGCTGGCCGGACTTCACCACCCTGACTCGGCAGACGACCCTGCCCCAACCCAGCGACCAAGATGAGGAGATTGCTGTCGCCGCGCTCGACCTGCTGGCAAAGGTGCGACCGAAAGGCAAGCCGGTGCGCCTGATCGGCGTCGGGGTGAGCGGATTGGGCGCGCCGCTGCGGCAACTGGAGTTGTGGGGTGAGCAGGCCGAAAAGGGGCGAAAGTTGCAGACCGCGCTCGACGAATTGCGCGAGAGGTTTGGGGAAAAAGTCATCCGGCGCGGCAAGCCGCACCAATAGACCGTTGTATAATTATGAATAGCCGCAGCAATCAAGCGGACACGGATAAGTGCGGGGTTCTGCGATACCACTCTTATCAAATCTATCTGCGTTCATCTGTGGTTGATGTGAATTACCGAAAGCTCTCATTACGTGCACATCAAGATTCTGGAGGAGGCCATGATTAAACTCGAACTGCGAAAAGAACTGAAATACCTCTATGCTCCCTCGGCAAAGAAGATAGTGATGGTCGAGGTACCGCGCTTCCAATTTGCCATGATTGACGGGCAGATCGAGGCCGGCCAGGGGCCTTCCACATCCGAATCCTTCCAGCAGGCGCTGACCGCGCTGTATGGCGTTTCCTACACGCTGAAGTTCGCCTCCAAGCTGCGCAAAGAAAATCCAATTGGCTATCCGGTCATGGCGCTGGAAGGATTATGGTGGGTAAAAGGCGGCGAGTTCGACATTAACCGTAAGGAAGACTGGCATTACACGCTGATGATGCTGCAACCCGACCACATCACCGGCGAGATGTTCCAGGATGCCCTGGCGCAACTGCGCAAGAAACGCGGCGAGGTTCCGTCGCTGGAGAAATTGCGCCTTGAGTCTTTCCAAGAGGGATTGTGCGTTCAAACCATGCACGTCGGTCCTTATGCAAGCGAACCCGCCACTATCGCAAAGATGAACGCCTTCGCCGCCGAGAACGATTACCGCCTGCGCGGTAAGCATCACGAGATCTATCTCGGCGACCCGCGCCGCGCTGCCCCAGAAAAGCTCAAAACCGTGTTGCGGCATCCCATCGAGAAAATTGCCTGATATGTCTGTCAAAACCGGTTCTCTGACCCTGAGCACGCGCGGGGACGCGGACGTACGAGACATCACCGGCGAGCTTGCCCGCCTGGTAACCGAATCCGGGCTGCGCAATGGCACGCTGACGGTCTTCTGCCCCTCCTCCACCAGCGGGGTGACAACCATCGAGTACGAACCCGGCACGGTCTCGGACCTGCGGCGGCTGTTCGACGAGATCGTCCCGCCGGGACGCGACTACGCTCACGAGGCTGCCTGGCACGACGGCAACGGTCACTCCCACGTGCGTGCTGCCTTGCTGGGAGCCTCGCTGAGCGTGCCCTTTGTGAACAGCCAATTGACACTCGGCACCTGGCAGCAAGTAATCTACGTGGATTTCGACGTGCGCCCGAGGCACAGAGAGTTGGTGGTGCAGATCATCGGGGAATAGAAAAATTCGGTTGAACAACCATGTTTGAATTGCTCCAACCTGCGGGATGGTGATTACGCTGTTTTCGTTTGCGGTTGGGCAATCGTGAAAATCCCGAGCATCTGCCTCAGCCAGCTAGGCTCAACATCCTTCCCGCGCGCGTAGCCCACCCCAAATTCATCCAAACGGCGCAAGAAGAACGCCAATCGCTGCTGAAAGTCCCTGAAATCCTTCTTCTCCTTCGGCGTCCAGCCCGTCTCGGCAAAGGCCGTCAGGCGGGGATAGGTCTGGTAATCGAGGCGCGCCTGGTTCGGGACGAACTCAGTCCACATCAGCGCTTCGATGCCGAGGATGTTCCGCGACGCCTGTTCATCCAGCTCAGGGAAGACCGGCTCGAAGTGATAAGCTTTGCTCAGAGGGGTCAGGCTGTAACTATGATCCAGGTAGGCATACAGGTAGGACGAGATGATCGCCTGCCTCCCGTCCCGTATGGCTTCGATCAACGCCCTGCGATTCCTGATCCAATACTGCGGCACGGCGCTCGCCTCCAATCCCTGCTTCAGGATTTCGTTCCAGCCCACCAGTCTGCGGCCATGCGCGGCCAGGTAGCTGGCGATGCGGTTGGTGAAGTACATTTGGAGCGCGTGTTCGTCTTTCAGCCCCACTTGCCGGATGCGCCGCTGGCAAGCGGGACACGCTTTCCAGCGTTGCTTGGGGGCTTCGTCGCCGCCGATGTGAATGAACTGAGAGGGGAAAAGTGCCATCACCTCGTCCAACACCAGACTATGTTTCTTCAAGTATAGAGCAAATCTTCCCCGGATACAACCAACAACGAGCCAATTGCACAGGAACCGCGCTGGGGTTACAATACATTTGGATGAACGCCATCCGTAGAATCTTTCCCTGCCTGCTATCCCTAGCCGCCCTGACCCTGGTCTCGCCGCTCATTCCCCGCGCCTGGGAATTAATGCCGCAGGGATTGCAGCCCGTTCCTCTCCCTGCTTCTTTCGAGCTAGTGGAATCGCCTCCGCAGGCCGATCTGAATGGTGACGGCCTCCCCGAAACGCTGCGCCTCGCAGACGGCCACCTGGCGATCCTTTCCGGGACGCAGGTCGTCTGGCAAAGTCCCGAAGCATGGCGCGTCGCCCAGGCCGCCTTCACTGACCTAAACCGTGACGGCGCGACCGAGGCGGCGCTACTGGTCTGGCGACCGTTCCGTCCCTGGCTGGTGGACGCCTGGCTGCCGCACGGCGGGCACATCGCCGAATTCCATGACGCGGAGGGGCAATCTTGCCACCTGATCCTCATCGGCTGGAAAAGCGGACGCTACCGTGAGCTGTGGGCTGGCTCCGCCCTGGCTGAGCCGATTCGCGCCTTCGCTGCCGCAGACCTGAATGCAGATGGCAAGGAAGAACTGGTCGCGCTGGAGGCCGCGTACGACGATCCAGCCTCGGTTGCAGCGAGCAGGCTCAAAGTCTGGGAATGGAACGGATTCGGCTTCAGCGCCGTCTACAGCCTGGAGGGAAGATTCCGCCAAATGCAGATCGTCCGCGCCGTGGATGGACGTTTGCTGATCTTGGTCTCATAATCAATCATTCACGAGCCTGTAGTAACGACTTCCCTGGCCTAGCCCGCCACCTGTGCCTGCGTCAGGTGCAGGCAGGGCAGGCAGTCGTTTGGCCGAAAGAGCGACTGAAGTCGCCACTACGAAGTCTTTTCGATAATCAAACGAAAGGAGAATGTCATGCAAAAACCAAAGTACAGATCAATTTTGCCAGTCATCAGCGTTCTGCTGATCGTCTCGCTGGCGTGCAACATTCCTATACAGCTTACTCAGACGCCCGCCGCGGCCACTGAGACTGCCGCGCTCGCCACGCCGACGACGCCCGGACCGCTCCCAACCCCGCCGCCCGGCGTCTATCCGGCCGCCTTTTCCGAGTATCCGGCGGTGCAGGTCAACCTGCCGGCTGCATTCGCTGGCGGCGACTACACTCTGCCCGTGGATCTGAACGCCGTCGAGGGCATGGATACCGTTGAGCTTACGGCGCAGGCGCGGGCGCTGTTGTCGCAGAATGGCTTCGTCGTCCTGCCGCCCAATCCCGGTGAGTTCCGCGAGTTCTACCAGCTCTACGAGTCCTATCGCTACGAGCAGGCCAATATCTTCGTCACCACCGATTCGATTTACCACGTCTACCACCTGCTCTTCGACAAGATGCTGCGCGATCTGGAACGGGATTATTTCATCGCCGACCTGGGCTCCCTGACCAGCGCCATGCTGAACGCCTCGTACCAGCAATACCAGTCCCTGCGCGGCACCTCGCTCGAAGAACCAGCCCTGCGCAATGTGGCCTTCTTTGCCGTGGCCGCCCAACTGCTCGGCCTTCCGGACGCGGTGCCGGGCGAAGCCAGTAATCTGGTCAACGCCGAAGTGGGGCTGATCAACGCCGCCGGCGGGCCGCAGATCTCGCCCATCTGGGATCGCCCCGACCTGGCCCCCGACGACAAGCTGATCGAGGATTACAGCCAGTACAAGCCGCGCGGCCATTACACGCGCAGCGAGGAACTCAAGAAATACTTCCGCGCCATGATGTGGTATGGACGGCTGACCTTCCGCCTGAACGACGCCTTCGAGACGCGCCGCGCCCTGCTCCTGACCCAGGTGTTGCGTTCTGCCACCGCCGCGGACGGCACCCCAGCTGTCACGCTCTGGGAGAACATCTATGATCCGACCGTCTTCATCGTCGGCAAAGCGGATGACCTGGGCTATCACGAGTACGGCGCGCTGATGGACTCTGTCTTCGGCGCGAACGCCGCGCCGCAGGCCTTTGCCGACGAAGCCATGTTCGCCCAGTTCATGGAAGAGACCAAGAGCCTGCCGCCGCCGCAGATCAACTCCATGTGGGTATGGATCTGGCAGGATCAGGAACAGGTCATCAAGGGCTTCCGCCTCATGGGCCAGCGCTTCACCCTGGATGAGTACGTCTTCGGCCAGTTGATCTGGCGCAAGGTCGGCACCCAGTCCGATCCGCGCGCCCTGCCCAAGGGTCTGGATTTCTTCGCCGCCATGGGATCAGGCGAAGCCTACACCATCCTGAACGAAATGGGCGAATCGCACTACGCCAATTATGATACCCAGATGACCAAAGTGAAGACCGAGGTCGCCGCCCTGGGCCTGGATTCCTGGACTCAGAACCTGTACTGGTCGTGGCTGTACGCCCTCCAGCCGTTCATCGCCGTCAAGGATGCTCGCTATCCAGCCTTCATGCAGACTCAAGCCTGGGCACGCAAAGACCTGCAGACCGCCCTCGGTTCGTGGACCGAACTCAAGCACGACACCATCCTATACGCCAAGCAGGTCATGGCCGAGATGGGCGGCGGAGGCGCCGAGCAGCCGCCGCACGGCTACGTGGAACCCAATCCCGAAGCCTACGCCCGCCTGCTGGCCCTGGCGCAGATGACCGAAAACGGCTTGCAGGCGCGCAATCTGCTCTCCGACCTGATCAAGACGAATCTCGATAACCTCGTCGAAGAATTGACTTTCCTCAAGACCGCCTCCGAGAAGGAGCTGGCCGGCACAGCATTGACCGACGACGAGTACTGGCACATCCTGTATTGGGGCGGCGTGCTGGAACAATTCACCCTGGCCGCAGCCGACACCACCGACCCAATGGATCGCGACTTGAGCGACCAAAAAGCCGCGCTCATCGCCGATGTAGCTTCCGGCCCGGATGAAACCGGCATGGGCATCGTAGCCCTGGAGGAGGCCATCGGCCAGCCGACGTGGATCTACGTTGTCCTGCCCGGCCAGCCCTGGCGCATCGCTGTCGGCGCGGTCTACAGCTACTACGAGTTCACCGTCCCAGCCTCCGGCCGCATGACCGACGAGGAATGGCAGGCGCAGGTCGAGGCCGGCACCAACCCGCCGCAGCCCGATTGGACGGGCCTGTTCATCGCGCGGTGAGAAAAGCACCACTTGTAGGGGCAAGTCTCAGACTTGCCCCTACAATCCTTCTTTTATTCCTCTTCTCTTGCGGACAACCCCACACCGTCACGTTGGCCTTTTTAGGCGACGTGATGCTGGGCCGCGGCGTGACGCCCTCCGCCGATTCGCTGGCCTACCTGACGCCAGACTTGTCCGCTACGGACTTGGCGCTGGCGAACCTAGAATCCCCCCTGACTACCGCCCCCTCGCAGACGAGCGGATATAGCCTATGCGCCCCGCCCGAACGCGCCCGTCTCCTCGTCGAAGCGGGGTTGGACCTGTTGTCTGTTGCCAACAACCACAGCCTAGACTGCGGCCCAGGCGGCCTGGCCGAGACCGAATCCACGCTCCGCGCCGCCGGTCTGACGCCCCTCGACCCGCAGCCTGTGTACCTCATGATCAACGGCCTCAAGCTGGCCTTTCTGGCTTTCGAAGATGTTTCCGCGCCGTTGGATGTGGAGGCTGCCACGCAGGTCATCCATGAAGCGCACGACAGCGGCGCGCTGGCTATCGTTTCGATTCACTGGGGCTTGGAGTACCAAGGCGGCGCGAGCGGGCGGCAGAAATGGCTCGCTGAGCAATTTGCCGAAGCTGGGGCAACATTGATTTGGGGACATCATCCGCACGTGCTCCAGCCCGCCGAATGGATTGGCTGTGAGCCTTCGCAAGGCTGTGCGCTCGTCCTCTATAGCCTGGGCAACGCCCTGTTCGACCAAGGTGGCCTGGCGGATACGCGCCAGTCCGCGCTGGCGCTGGTCAAGTTGGATGAAAATGGTGTGCGGAGCGTGCGCGCTGTACCATTCGTGATTGATATTCAACACAGCCGCATCCAGGCAGCGGATGAGCAGACGGCCTCCTCAATCCTTGAACGATTGGGGCTGAAGTAATCTTCCTTCGTAGGTCGGACTGGCAGTCCGACCTACCGTCTGTGGCTGAATTTTCCCCACATCATCTTCACCACCTCCCCCGCCCGCCAGAAAGCCACCGCCGCCACGCCGTGCGCCAGTACGGCAAAGAATGGCGGCTTTTGCAGCGTGTAATACGTCCAGCACTCACGCGTCGTACCCCAACGTTCGAGAAAATAGCCGAGGGCGGAGCCAGCCACGAAGGTCAGGACGGCAAAACGATGGTCGGTCGGCGTCAGGATCAGAAAAGTGACCAACAGCAACGCCATCAGCGTCAGCGACTTGCCCATTGTTGGCCAGATAAAGTAGAGCATCAAAGCGAGGAAGGCGGGGAAGATCAGCCAGTAAATAATCTTGAACGTGTCATTGCGAGGAGGGTCGAGTAGCGAAGCGTATCGAGACCCGCCGAAGCAATCCCCTTGCAAGCCAGGGGACTGCTCCGGCGAAAGAACACCGCCGCGCAGTGACACATGTAAGAATCTTACCACCCGGTCAATTGTCAGGCTGGCAATCGGCCAAGCCGGGATGATCCACAGCGGCGGACGCTGCGCCGTGAAGTACCACCACAGGTAAGTTTGCGTGCCCCAGCCCTCGATCACCAGTCCGCCCACCGCGCCGACTAGGACGATCAGCGCGTCGGTGCGCAGGTCTGCGCCGGCCATGATGACCAGTGACATGAACAGGAAGATGCCGATCAGCAGCCAGTCCATGTAGCGCCACCAGGGGCCGCGCCAGTCAATGTAGGAGAGCACCATCTGCGCCAGTGGCCACCAGATGTAGATGATGAGTATCACAGTGGCCAGGAATGCCCCCAGGATGGCATAGCTGGAACGCGTCCAGCCCATGAAGGATATAAATCGGCAGAAGAGGGGCTTTTTTGGCGAGGAGGGCATGAAGAAATTATACTGCTTTGCTGCAACCACAGGATTTACTCAAATCAGTCGGGCTGCCTGCCCTGGCGGACATCGGTGGCACGCAGGGCAAGATGGCAGGCTCAGAGCTACTTACCCTTGGTTATTCCCTTTTGTCTTTATTCTGGCTGCTTTTCGATTTTGACAAAATTACCACAGCCTCATAATCCCCCCGGATCAGTGCTTCCTTTTTCTTACGCGACCAACCTTGAATCTGGCGTTCGTGGGCTAAAGCTTCACCGTAGAGTCGCATTCTTGCAAATAGACAAGTTCGACGGGCAATCTTTTCGAAATGTATCGGCTACCAAACCCTTGCATGTGTTGGGACATACGCGTTCCTATATCACGAGCAGTCCCAGTATAGTAAGAGTCATCGGAACATTTGAGGATATAAACGTAAGCTTTCATGGAATTTTCCGTTAGCCACTGTCACCCTTCGACAAGCTCAGGGTGGCCTTGTTTGGTTGCGCTGAGCTTGTCGAAGCGCACACCCTTCAGCAGGATCGGGCGGCCTTGTTTGGTTGCGCTGAGCTTGTCGAAGCGCAACAACCAGATTCTATCCCTTCGCCAACGAAAGGAATACATCTTCCAGCGTCGGCTCGCCGCGCGCCACAGACGCTACAGCTAAACCGGCGGATGAAAGCGCCGCGCGCAGCTCGCCAGCCGTCATGCCGCGCTGGGTGATCGTACGCAGGTGGTCGCCAGCCAGCCCAACGCGTAGGATGCCGGCCACGCTCGGGAGAGCGTTCAGGCCCTCCTGCAACGACCCAACGGAAACCTCCCACACATCGCCAGGCAGGATGTTCGCCTTCAGGTCAGCAGGCGTGTCCATCGCCAGCAGCCTGCCATCCCGCATCATCCCCACTCGACCGCAATACTCCGCTTCATCCATGTAATGTGTGGTGACAAATACTGTCACGCCGGAGGCAGCCAGCTCATAGATCAGGTCCCAGAAGACGCGCCGCGCCGCCGGGTCCACGCCAGAGGTGGGTTCGTCGAGGAATAGCAGTTTGGGTCGGTGGACCAGAGCGATGCCGAGCGCCAGGCGCTGACGATAACCGGCCGAGAGGGCACGCGCCAACTCAGACCCGTGGCCTGTCAGCCCAACCAGGGCCTGCGTCTCTTCGATTTGTTTCTTCTCGCGGATGCCATACACACCGCCGTAGAAGGTCAGGTTCTCTCCAACGGTCAAGTCGTCGTACAGGGCAAATTTCTGTGACATATAACCGGCGCGGGCGCGCACCTCCTCCGATTGGTGAAAAGCATCGAAACCCAACACGGTCGCATGTCCCTCGTTGGGCTGCAGCAGGCCAAGCAGCATACGAATAGTGGTAGTCTTGCCAGAACCGTTCGGGCCGAGATAGCCGACGATTTCACCAGCTTCGACAGAAAAGGAGATATGGTCAACGGCGAGGAAATCGCCGAAGCGACGGGTCAAGTTCTCGGTGAGGACAACAGGGGCAGGCATAATCTTCCTACGTTTGCACGTCTGCGCGTTAGCACGTTAACACGTTCGCATGTTGGCACGTTGACACGTTAACCTGCCAATGCAATGAACACGTCTTCCAGCGTCGGAGGGACGAGACGCGCCTCGACCCGTGACCCGGCTCGGGCGGGGAAAGCGTCCGCCAAAGCCGAGGTAACGGAATCCGCCCGCCCGACGGCGACGCGCAGGTGTAGCTTGTCGCCAAAGGTGCGAACATTTTCCACGCCTTCGATCTTCTCCACCAACCGCCGGAGCGCGATCAACGGTCCGCCACGCACTTCGAGGATGCGCCCTTCCAGCATGGAACGCAGGTCGGAAGGTGCGCCCTCAGCGATCATCCGCCCGAGACGCATGAATCCGATGAAGTGGCACCGGACAGCCTCATCCATGTAGGGGGTGGAAATGACCACCGCTACGCCTTCCTGTGCGACGATGCGGATGAGTAATTGCCAGAAATCCTGACGTGTCACCGGGTCAACGCCAGTGGTGGGTTCGTCGAGCAGCAACACGCGCGGGCGGCTGACCAGCGCGGAGGCCAGACCGAGTTTCTGCTTCATGCCTCCGGAAAGCTGGCCGGCGCGGCGGTCTTTATAGGCGGCCAGACCGACGAATTCCAGGATTTCCACACAGCGTGGCAGCCAGTCCTGCTGGGAGAGGCCGCGCACTTCGGCAAAGAAGCGGATGTTCTCCAGCACGGTCAAGTCTTCGTAGAGCGAGAAACGCTGAGAGAGGTAACCGATCTGGGCGCGCGCCTGCTCGGTCTGCTTGCGGACATCGAAGCCGCAGACAGTGATCTCGCCCGCCTCCGGCTTGAGCGCGCCAACCAGCAGACGGATGGTGGTGGTCTTGCCAGCGCCGTCCGAGCCGACCAAGCCATAGATTTGTCCCGCGCCCACGTTCAGGCTCAGGTTTTGGACGGCGTGGACGGGGCCAAAGGATTTGCTTAGGTTAGTGGCGGTAATCATCGTCAAACGTCCAAAGTCAAACGTCAGTGCTATACTCGATAGTTTCCTCAGAAATGCGACGTGGGCGAGGGTGGGTTTCCAAATAGTCTATAAACCGGCGACCTGCCGCGCAGATTTATCTGCCAGTTCGTAGGCTTGATTGAATTGCTCTTGCGAAATGTAGTGACAATCCAACGCAACATAAAGTTGAGAACGAACTTCTCCAGCAGATGCACGCGCACTGCCAAGAAAGCTGATAAACTGGGCATCAGTCCGGCTTTCAAAGCCTTCAGCAATATTGCTCATGACCGACACCACTGCCCGGCGGATCTGATCCTTCAGACCGAAATCCTTCGCAAAGCCTGGCACATCGGTCAAACGTTAAATCATGCCAGTAAGTTGCCGGGCAGTCTGCCAGGCTTGAATATCTTCAAAACGCGTAATCCTTGCCATTACAACCTCCAAAACTGACGAATTTTTTTCAGCCAATGTAGAACATAGAATGTTTGACGTCGAACGTTCGACGTTCAACGAAAGGTAACATCCGCCGGCATTCCTGGCTTGAGCTTCCCGCTCGGGTCTTGGACCTGGAGCTTGA
>CAYZIQ010000005.1:25668-29451 GCA_964478375.1 uncultured Chloroflexus sp.
TCCGCCGGCATTCCTGGCTTGAGCTTCCCGCTCGGGTCTTGGACCTGGAGCTTGACAGCAAAAACGGTGGATGTGCGCCCCTCGGCGGTCTGGACGTTGCGCGGGGTGAACTCGGCCTGATCGGCGATGTGGACAATCGTCGCGCTGAAGGTCTCGCCGGGGAAGGAGTCCGCGCTCACGGCGGCAGACTGGCCGAGCGAAAGCTCGCCATAACGGTCTTCGGGAACGTAGACGGTGATCGTCAGGCTGTCCAGGCGGCCCAACGTGAGTGCGGACGCGCCAGCCGGGACGACCTCGCCGGGCTGGATGGAGCGGGTCAGGATGACGCCATCCGCGGGCGCAACGACGATCAGCTTGGCAATCTGGGTGTCAATCAAAGCCAGACTGGCCTCGGCTTGCTTCACAGCCTCGTGAGCCTGGTCTGCAGCGGCCTGCGCCTGATGCAAGGCAGCCTGAGCAGCAGACACCTTGGGCGAATTTTCGCCGGTCTTCAAGGCCAGCAGGCGGTCCTGGGCCGACTCGTAGCGCTCCTGGGCTGCGGCCAAGTCAGCGCGGGCGGCGACGATCTCCTTGGCCGCATCGCTATCTTTCAGATCGTCGTAGGCGGTCTGGGCATCCTCCAGCTCGGCCTTGGCATCGTCGTAAGCGGCTTGGGCAGAATCGCGCAAGTCAGTGTTCGTTGAAAAATTGGCACGCGTCAGCACATCCTGGGCGACGATGAGGGCAGCGCGGGCAGCGCTGAGCTGCTTCTCAGCAGCCACGAAATCGGCATTGGCCGGATCGTTGAGCAGGTCGTCGAGTTTGGCTTGAGCCGCGTCGCGGGCGGACAAGGCCGCGTCCACCTCAGCCTGGGCTGCGGCGATCTGGTCGGCGCGGCTGAAGTAGCCGCCGGGCAGGGTGTATCCGGCCGGGTTGGCGGCGCGCCAGTCCGCGGTGCGGCTTGCAGCGGATTCGGCGCGGGCGGCGTCCAGTGTCAGCTCGTAGTTCGCTTGTGCGGTTGCCAGGGCAGCATCCGCGGTTTTCGCGGCGGCAGTTGCCAGGTCCAGCGAGACCGCGGCGACGGCACGCTGCGCCTGGAGCAGGCTGTCGTCCAGGCGGAAGAGCGAATCGCCGGCCTTCACCATGTCACCTTCGTCCACAGACACTGCGGCGATTTTGCCGCTGATCTCAGGCGAAAGGGTGACGCTGACGGCTTCGATGGTACCGGAAGCGGTAAGCGCGCCGTTATCCTTGACAAGCAAGGCGCGGATGCCAAAGTAGCCGCCGACCAGAACAGCCAGGACGAGAACGATAATCACGGGAATGGGAGGACGTTTGTGGGACATGAGAACTCCTTTTGAACCTCACTCATCCCCTCCCTTACCTTCCCTTTCCCTCCCCCGCGGGCGAGGGAAGGGGAAGGTGGCCGCAGGCCGGGAGGGGTAAGGTGAGGACAGTTTAATCCAATCTCTTTCGGAAACGGACGGAGGCCGCGCCCATGATGGCGATGCCAAACAGCGTGAGGGCCAACATTTCGCTCCAGATTGGCCCTGCGCCAACGCCTTTGATGAGCAAGGCGCGGATGATGATGAGATAGTAGCGCAGTGGGATGACGTATGATATCCACTGCAACACCTTGGGCATGGCTTCGAGGGGGAAGAAAAATCCGGAGAGGAAGATGCTCGGCAGGAGCGTCATCCAGACAGTGAGCATGGCCTCCTGCTGGGTATTGGCGATGGTGGAGGCAAACAATCCAATTCCGAGACCAGATAGAAGCAACAAGCCGGAGCAGGTCAGGATGAGCCACAGTGCACCGCGCACAGGCACGCCGAACCACCAGTGCCCAATGGCCAGCACTTCGAGGGTGTCAATAAAGGCCAGGATAACATACGGCAGGACTTTTCCGACTACCAATTCCCACGGACGGATAGGCGTGACGATGAGCTGCTCGATGGTGCCGCGTTCGCGCTCACGCACAATCGCTGTGGCGGTCAGGATGGAAGTGATGGCAAACAGAATCATGCCGATCACGCCGGGGATCATGAAATGGGAACTGATCAGGTCGGGGTTGTACCAGACGCGTGTGCGAACCTCGAGCGGTGGTTGAAGGTTTTCGACGTTGATGCCGCTGCGTTCCAGCCGTTCCATCATCAACTGGGTAGCATGTGCCTGTCCGATAAGGGTGGCTGCCGAAAGCGCCGTGGACCCGGCGGCTGCATCGGAACCATCGAGGATGAAAGCCACTTGAGCATGACCCTCCGTCAGGGCGGTGTTGTAATCGGGCGGAATGATGATCCCGGCGCGGACCTCCCCTTGCTCGATGAGGGTTCGGAGTTCAGCCTCCGAGCCGACATCGTATGCCAGGCAGAAATATTCTGCGGCGCGGTAGGCGTCTAGCAGGGCGCGCGATTCGGAACAACGGCACTGGTCAAGGACTGCCAGAGGAACGTTGCGAATGTCGGTGGTTGCAGAGTATCCCAACAAGAACAATTGCATGATGGGGATGATCAGAATGATGACCAGCGTGCGCCGGTCGCGAGTGATCTGGATGAATTCCTTACGGATGATGGACAGCAGCCGTGAGTTCATACTGGCTCCTTGTCAGCGAGAACGCCATGCAGGAAGATTTCGACGAAGTGGTCGAGAGCATTGTTCTGGCTGGCGATGATGGGGGTATCGCCAATCAACAGTTCGGTGATGTAATACGAGAAGAATAAACCGAGGAAAGCGCGAAAAAAGATAATTGGCGGGATGTCGCGCAACAGTCCCTTTTGCTGGCCGAAACGCTGGATGAGTGGCAGCACGTCCGGCAGGACGCGTTCCATGATCTTCGGCATATTTCGCCCATTGAATTCCACGATCTCGATCAGCATCAATTTGATGAAATCGGGACGCCTGCCGAGTTCGTCTACCATCGCCTGCGCCGCGCTGCGGACAAAACCCTCCAGATCGTCGGCAGGGGTGTTGAGCATAATGGGCAGGATATGCCAATATGGATGCCGCTCCAGGATGAGTTCGCTGAAGATAGCTTCTTTGTTAGGGAAATGATTGTAAATCCCGCCCAGAGCAAGGCCGGCGCGTTTGGCAATCTGGCGCACGGAAGTGGCGGCGTATCCATGCTCGAGAAATAGATCGTAAGAAGCTTCCATGATGGCTTGGCGGGTGCGCTCGCCTTTGGAAAGGGCTTCATCGTTCATAGACACTCCATAAGTGAACGAACGTTCGTTTTTATTTTACACTGGTTTTTTGTATAACGTCAAGAGGCAATTTCTCCCCCCTGCCTTCTCCCAATCCTGTCGTGCGAAATGGGAGAAGGTGAGGGATAGGGTAGTGGTAGAATCGCCCCATGCCGCCATCCCTCGGACAGGAAATCCGAAAAGACCTGCGTTATAACGTGACCGTCAACTTGCTCGACGGCGCGTTTTTTGGATTCGCATTTGGCTTCAGCTCCCTGACTGCCTTTATTCCCCTGTTCGTCAGCCGGATGACCAGCTCTGCCATCTTTTTCGGACTGATACCGTCTTTGCACATCGTCGGCTGGTACTTGCCCCAATTATTCACTGCCGGTTGGGTCTCACGTCTGAGGCGTTATAAGCCGGTCGTTCTGCTGCTGACCATCCAGGAACGCGTCCCCTTCCTGGGGTTGGCGCTCGTCGCCTGGTTCCTGCCCGGGCTGGGGAAGCAAACAGCCCTCACCCTGACCTTTCTGCTGATGGCCTGGCAGGGGCTTGGAGGCGGGCTTACGGCAAACACGTGAGCCGATAGACCATGCCAAACACATCCCCGAAAAGCGGCAGCCATTCT
>CAYZIQ010000005.1:29551-31942 GCA_964478375.1 uncultured Chloroflexus sp.
ACACGTGAGCCGATAGACCATGCCAAACACATCCCCGAAAAGCGGCAGCCATTCTGGCGAGGCACGCGCACCATCCTGAGCCGTGATGCCAACTTCCGCTGGTTCTTGGTAGCACGGCTGGTCTCGCAGGGCGCCACGATGGGCTCCGCTTTCTACGTTATTTATTGCGTGCAACAATTCAACATCAACGACCTGACGGCCGGCCTTCTCACTGCCTCGCTGACAGTCTCGTTGATCATCGTCAACCCTCTGATAGGCTACCTGGGGGATCGCTGGAGTCATCGCCGCATCTTGATCGTGGGTGCGTTGGCAGCAGCCTTGAGCGGGTTGATCGCCGGGCTTGCACCGGCGCTGTGGTGGTTTTACCCGGTCATGATTCTGATGGGCTTGGCAAGCGCCTCCGTCTGGACGATTGGTATGGCCATTACCACCGAATTCGGCAGTGAGGCTGAACGGCCAGTCTACATCGGGCTGGCAAACACACTGATCGCGCCCGCAGCCATACTGGCACCTATCCTGGGCGGTTGGCTGGCGGATACGGCCGGTTGTCAAGCCACGTTCATCGTTTCAGCCATCGCCGCGCTGGTTACAGCAGTGGTGCTGTTCTGGCGCGTACAGGATCCACGCCGCATGCTGCCGCTTAGGAATAGTCCTGTGAGATAACCGGAGCAACCCATGCAATGCTTGTGCTTGGTCACCGGCGCGAACCGCGGCATCGGCTTCGAGGTTCGCCGCCAACTGGCGCGGCTGGACTGGCGCGTGCTGCTCACCAGCCGCGATCCAGCCAAAGGTCAGGCCGCGGCGCAGACGCTGGCAGAGGAAAGGTTTGTCTGTTCTTTTTCACCAATTGGATGTCACCGACGAGGCCAGATTGCCGCCCTGCGCAAGTTCGTCGGGAAAGAATTTGGTCGTCTGGACGTGCTGGTTAATGTCTGCTGCCCCGGCTGGGTGCGGACGGAGATGGGCGGCCCGCACGCTACCCGCTCGCTGGCAGAGGGCGCGGATACCATCGTCTGGCTGGCAACGCTGCCGAGCGGCAGGCCAAGTGGGGGATTTTTCAAGGATAGTAAAGAGGATTGAGTGGTAGTCAGGAACCCATTTTCTCCGAGAAAACGGGTTCCTTCTTCAGGTAAAATAAACCGCAAGGAGAATTCGATGCGTCCCGTTGCTATCCTCGGAATCGGACAGACCAAAATTGACGAACATTGGGATCGCTCGCTGCGTGACCTGGCTGGCGAAGCGATCCTGGCCGCGCTGCGCGACGCCGGACGGGATTCTGCTGAGGCGTTGTTCGTCGGCAATATGATGTCGGGGATCGTCAACGATCAAAACAACCTGGCCGCCCTCATCGCAGATTGGAGCGGCCTGGGCAGCGTGGAAGCCATCAAGATCGAGGCGGCCTGCGGATCGGGCGGGGCCGCTTTCCGCGCTGGGCTGATGGCAGTGGCCTCTGGCGAGATGGAATCGGCGTTGGTGGTCGGCGTCGAAAAGATGACCGACCGCGGCCCACACGAAGTCACCGCCGCGCTGGCCACGGCAGCCGACGCGGACTACGAGACCGAGGCAGGCGTCTCGTTCGTCGGGCTGAACGCCCTCATCATGCGCCGCTACATGCATGAGTACGGCTGGAAACACGCTGACTTTGCCCCTTTCTCGATCAACGCCCACGCCAACGCCATGCACAATCCCTATGCGCGCCTGCACCAAAAGATCACGGTCGAAGATTTCGAGAAATCGTACATGGTTGCTACACCCATCAACCTGCTGGATGCTTCACCGATAGGCGACGGGGCGGCGGCCGCGCTGCTCGTCCCGGCCGAGACCCTGAGCCGGGCGTCGCGTATCGTGATCTCCGGCTCGGCCTCGGCCACGGACACCCTCGCCGTCCATGGCCGGCCCGAAGTGCTGTTCCTTATGGCGGCTTACAAGTCAGCTCAGGCAGCCTATAATATGGCAGGCGTCACGCCCGAAGAGATAGATGTGTTCGAGCTGCACGACGCCTTCTCGATCATGTCAGCCCTTTCGTTGGAGGCGTGCGGATTTGCCGAGCGCGGCCAGGGTCCGAGACTCGGCCTCGATAACAAGATCAACCCAAGGGGTCGCGTGCCGATCTGTACGCGCGGCGGGTTGAAGGCGCGCGGACATCCAGTCGGTGCGACAGGGGTCTATCAGATCGTAGAAGTTGTCCAACAATTGCGCGGCGAGTGCGGCGAGACGCAGGTGGATGGCGCACGCATTGGCATGGCGCAAAACATCGGCGGCTCGGGCGCGACCATCGTCACACATATCCTAACGTCTGACGTCAAACGTTAGCTGTTCAAACATTCGAATTGGGAACGCTCATGAAAGCATACAGACTCATTCACTTTATCGTTCGGTTGATGTTCCACA
>CAYZIQ010000005.1:32042-46398 GCA_964478375.1 uncultured Chloroflexus sp.
CGCTCCAAGTCTGGGGCGTTGATCGAGGCCAAGCCGGGGGGGATTTACCTGGCCTGGAAAGCAGGCGTGCCCATCTTGCCCGTGGCACTGACCGGCACCCAGGATGCACTCGTCAAGAACAGGCTGAAGCATCTCAAGAGGCTGGATATCAAAGCCACGGTTGGGATGGCATTCACCCTTCCGCAAGAGGCAAAGGGAAAAAGCCGTGACGCCCTCCTGCAAGGTTATACCAACGAGGTGATGTGCCGCATCGCCGCGCTGCTGCCGGAGGAGATGCGCGGGGTGTATGCAGAGCATTGGCGAACAAAGGAGTTACTCGCCGCGAGGTAATTTTTTCTGCTATACTACAGCTATGGCAGCGAAGCATCCCCGCAAAGCGGAGAAAGTGTTGAGTTCGCTCAAGCATTTGAAACCCGAACTTCAGGCGCGTTATCACGTCAAGGATATTGGCCTATTCGGTTCGGTTTTACGCGGCGAACAGAAAAAAAACAGCGATGTTGATATCCTGG
Organism: uncultured Chloroflexus sp.; assembly: GCA_964478375.1. Classification (GTDB taxonomy): domain Bacteria; phylum Chloroflexota; class Anaerolineae; order Anaerolineales; family Villigracilaceae; genus CG2-30-58-95. Next base: position 32,552 of record CAYZIQ010000005.1, read on the forward strand.
TTGAATTTTTAAAGCCCATCGGCTTTTTCAAATTTCTTGAACTTGAAGAATACCTCGAAACTGAATTGGACACGAAAGTAGACCTGGTTTCCAAGAAAGCTTTGAAGCCGCGCATCGGCCAGCAAATTTTGAGCGAGGTTGTAGTAGTATGAACCCGGTGTGGGGAGATTACATCAACGATGTTCTTAATTCCATCTCAGAGGTGGAAGATTTCACACGGGGAATGAATTATGCTTCCTTCATACGCGACCGAAGAACGGTCAACGCTGTCATTCGTAGTCTGGAAGTTATGGGGGAAGCTGCAAGACAAATCCCCGAGGAAATCCGTAGAAAATATCCCGACCTCCCATGGAAACGCATGGCGGGAATGCGAGATAAACTCATCCACGAATACACAGGGGTAGACCTCGAAACTGTTTGGGATGTTATCACCGAAGAATTGCCTCCTCTTAAGCCGCTTCTGGAGAAATTGGCCAGAGAGGTGGAATAAAAAAAGACTCGGCCTATTCAAGAGGCTCGTATACTTGCATAAAGGAAACAACGGAGACCACCAAATTGGGCGATCTCCGTGAGTTCTCCTGGGCCTTTTGGACGACCCCAGACACTACCGGGGGTCAGTCACCCGTCCCGCAAACAAAATCGTCCCCATGGGAACGTCCAGGATAAAGAAGAGAAACGGGCGGTCAATAGTCAGCACAATGCCCTGCGGCATGATTGCTCCCATCCCCATAATAATGACCGTCGCAGCCGCCGCTTCCGTGCCTTTTTCATCCACGGCAACAAATGCCTCGTGGAGCGCCGTGCTGATATAAAGATCATGCTGGCCGTCTATACCGGAGAAATCGGCGCCCATCGGATCAAAGGCCTCTGGCATCCCCATTTGGGCAAGAATATCGCTCAACCCATATTGCGTATCAAAGGTGAATTTCGGCATGGAAAGAATGATCTTCTGGGTTTCCATCGCCGAAAGAATTTCGTTATAACGTTCTGCAGTGAGATTCGCTCCGAAGGACTCGAAAGTTCCGGCATCCGGCACGATGACCACCATCTCGGTCAGGCCACCCTTGTAGGGTAGGGCAACCGCCTGCCAGCCATCACCTTGAGCGTAAGCCAGATTTTCCCCCGTCTCGTATGACATCATCGGTATGTAGACCGTCTCGCCATCCAGCAAATAGAACGGCTCGTTTGAAGTCAGGTTCGCGTCGAATTGATATTGCCAGAAGGCTTTGAAGTAAATCGCATTGGTCAGCACCAACCGCGTTGTCGGGTCAATCGCACCTCGGGGGATGAGATTTTGGATGTGCTTCCGGGTTTGATCGGAGATCCAGTTGTTGATCTGCTTGCGAGCGCTCTCCGGCGCGTTCTCGAAATCCACCAAGCGCATCCCGGCCCCGTAGTTGGCTGCCAGCAGATCGAGGTAATCGGGCAAGAACGACCAGCCGTCCTGTCCCCAAAGTGCATTGACAATGCTTAGGTCAAAACGCTCATTTTCATCTACGCTTGCAGCCTGTTCGGGACGGCGGGCAAGATCGAGATCCAGGGCGTTGAATGCAGGATGGAATTGTCCTTCGGGAAGGCCGTAATGCAGCACGGCTGCCATCTGGCTGGCTGTCTCGCCGCGCGCCCCTGCGTAAGGCATGGCAAAAGCCAGGGAAATGCTGAAGGGCGAGTAGACAAGATTACCGTCCGAGGCGCGCACTGCCTGGTATAGGTCAAAGGCAAAGGCAGTGTTCCCAGCAACCAGCTTTTCGAGATCAGAGGGGGTCACTGCCGGGTCGGCCACGCGCGGTAACTTGGACCCGGCTACTTTCCCACCAGGCCCGCAAGCAGATAAAAGTGTGGCAAGGATGATGACAACAATGAAGTTAAGGATCAAAGGCTTTTTCATTTTTTTCTCCTCTCCGAGGCAAAGGCCGGAAATTGCCTTAAGTGTACCGTAATTCGCGGCGAAGAGGCAAAGGTATAATAGGTGGCGTGACCACTCCTGCTCTGTTCACACTCATTGTCACATTCATTGCTACGATTCTATTGATCGGCGGCTGGCTGCGGCCCGACCTGGTTGCCTTGCTCGTTTTGGTCGTATTGGGGGCGGCGCGCCTGGTCTCGCCCGAACAAGCTCTGGCCGGATTCAGCGGTTCGGCTGTCATCACCATCCTGGCCATCTCGATCATCGCCGAAGGCCTGCAACAGACAGGCATCACCTACCGGCTGGGCCAACAAATGAAACGCCTGGCCGGGCAAAGTGAAAAACGCCTGCTGATCGTGGTCACGCTGACGGGGGCAACTCTTTCGCTGTTTATGAATAATATCGCCGCCATGGCCGTCTTGCTGCCAGCCACAATGGGACTGGCTCGCCAGGTGCGCATTCCACCCTCCCGCCTCTTGATGCCGTTGGCATACGGCGTGGTTGCCGGCGGCATGGCCACTTTATTTACCGCCTCGAACATCATCGCCAGTAGTGCCTTGCGGGATGCAGGCTTCACGCCCTTTGGTGTGTTGGATTTCCTACCCATCGGCTTGCCGATTGTGTTCGTTGTCGTACTTTACATGCTCCTGGTCGGCCGCCGCCTGCTGCCAGAACGCCACCCGGCCGGGCAGGCAGCTCGCTTCCACCAACTGCGTGAGGAACTGCTTGGCACATACAAGCTGACAGCTTCCTTATGGGAAGTGGCCGTATTGAGCGGTTCGGCGATGGCGGGACTCTCCATCCGTGACGGAGGTTGGCGGACAAAAACCCGTTTGAACGTGATTGGGATCACGCGCAATGGCAATTTCATCTCTGCGCCATCCTCGGACATGATCATTCACGAAGGGGATACCGTTCTGGCACAGGGAGAGCCAACCGTCGAGGTGATGGCAGACTATGGTCTGCGCTTACTCGAAGAGAAGCCCGCGCCTGCTCAAGTGGTGAACGGCAAGGCCACCCTGGCTGAGATCGTGCTGGCACCCCACTCCAACCTGGTCAGCAAGACGGTGCGTGAGATCCACTTCCGTGAGAAGTTCAACCTGACCGTACTGGCGCTGTGGCGTTCGGGCAAACCGATCCACATCGGCTTTGCCAGTATGCCGCTGCGCGTCGGGGATGGATTGTTGGTTCAGGGCGCGGCCGCCAACTTGCGAATTCTCTACCGGGAGCGCGACTTCATCATCCTGGAAGAGGATCCCGAAGCTGTGCTGCATCCGCACAAGGCACGCCTGGCTGCCCTCATCGGCCTGGTGACGTTGGCCGTTGCGATTGTCGGCTGGTTCCCAATCTCACTGGTCAGCATGGCCGGTGCGGTGGCGTTGATCGTGACCGGCTGCTTAAGCATGGACGAAGCCTATCAATCCATAGACTGGAAGGCCATATTCCTGATCGCCGGCGTGTGGCCTCTGAGCACGGCTATCCAGGCCAGCGGCCTGGGCGACGAACTGGTGCACGCGCTGTTGAGCGCGGCCAGCAGCACAAGCCCATTGATTCTGGTAGCACTGCTGCTTTTCGTGACGATGCTGTTGACCAACATCATGGCCGGGCAGGCTGCCGCGCCCATTGTCCTGGCGCCCATCGGATTGGCTATTGCCAAAGCCACCGGTAGCGACCCGCGCATGTTATTGATGGCGATCGCGCTGGGCTGTTCGCTGGCTTTCCCGACGCCCATCGGTCATCCTGTCAACGTCATCGTGATGGGCTCGGGCGGTTATACATTCAAGGACTTCTTGCGTGTGGGCTGGCTGCTCACCCTGTTGCTCTTCCCCGTTATTCTGCTCGGATTGCATTTCTTCTGGAGATTATGAATTTAGAGACTGAGACTCCCGGTGTCTATGAGATACCGGGTGTCTGAGGTTGTTCTGTGAGGCCCCGGGGGTCTGGAGCTAATCTAGCATCTCTGGCCCATAAGAACCCGACGGCTCTTTGATACCCAACAGTGAGGCTAAAAGGGCTGGGTCAACATCCATGTCTGGCAGGTCTGCTCGATAAGCCTGCTCCTGCGCAGCGCGTTCGCACAAGGAGCGCCACAGCAGAGCGCGCTCGTCCGAAGCGATGACCAGATCATTGAGCGTGCGCGCCTTCAGCAGATATTCCCCCGTGGTGTAAAGGAAAGTCAATCGCCGCCACTTTTCGGCAACGACCGGATGGACCAATCGTTCCAGCGGCCCGATCTGGAGCTTGTAGTACTCCTCGCGAGCACGTGGGTGATCGGGTTCGTCGCGCAAAAGCTCGACGCGCGTGGTCAACTCGTGGCCGCGCACCTCAGCAACGTACTCGATCTGTCCACTGGATTCGCCAAACGAACCGGGCTGATAAAAAGCCAGGGCGTCCACCGTCACGACTTTGGGCGCAGTGCGGAACGGGATGCGATACCAGCCGAGCAGGCGGGCAATTTCCAGGTCCCGTGGCGACGGCAGGAGGCAAACGAGGACGAGAGATGAGGGAGTGAGCATCAGACCTTCCCAGCCTGTCGCAGATGCACCAAGAAACAACTTATCTGGTAAAACCAGCCGCTAAAGGACTGATCTTACGCATCTTTTCCAAGATTTTCTCCCGCTCTGCCTTCGAAGTCGTGACTGCCAGTTTGGCGCGTAGTTCTCCGATCTTCAAGCGGCGGTCGCGGCGGCGCCGGAGCTCATGTTGCCGTCTCACACGATATCCCATGCTTCACCTCCAACAGAAGAATGAAAATGTAGAGAAATTCTATAGGCTCCTCTGTCAAACTGTCAAGAGAAATCCCTTACACTAATCCAACCTCCCGATTGAATTCCACGATCAACTCATCAATCTCATCCGCTTGCTTCTGGACGCCGGTCCAGTAATCACACTCGTTCCACATCTTCAGGATCTCTTCGTAGGTCTTGCCTTGCTGCTCGACCCAGGTGAAATACTTCAGATTGTGGATGCGTCGGCGGTCGGCGTAGCGCAGTTCGAGCAGGTTGTCGGTGCCTTGCCCCATCAGCCAGCGAGCGTAATCTGCAGCCGCGTCTTTCTCGGCATACTCTCCGAACTCGGCGTGCATTTCCTTCAGGCGGGACTGGTAAAGCTCCATCGAGTCGGTCAGCACCGTGATCAGGATATCATTCTCTCTCATCTCGTAATACCTGGCGGCTTTGACCGCCGAAAGCACGTTCGAGATGCCAGAAAAACCGAGTAAGTTGAGATTAGAGATTAGAGATTCAGGAACGCCCTTCGAAGCAAGATATTTGCGGCCAGCCGGCTCATTGAAAAGGCGTGCCAGGCTGACCACGGCGTTGTCATCAATCGCTACGACCATGTCTGTGTTCTTGACATTATGAATCCACGGCACATGCTTGTCGCCGATGCCTTCGATGCGGTGCGCGCCGAATCCGTTTTCGAGCAGGGTCGGACACTGCAACGCTTCACTGGCAACGATAATGCTGCCTGGAAAGACTTGCTTCATGTAATCGCCACTGGCGATCGTCCCAGCCGAGCCGGTAGCGGACGCCATACCCCGGTATGTGCCTTTCGGACCCGCGACCTGATTCACTACTTCTTCCATCGCGTGGCCGGTAATTTCGTAGTGCCACAGGTAGTTGCCAAACTCTTCGAACTGGTTAAAGATCATCAGGTCCTGGCCGGATTTGCGCAGCTCCCAGCACTTGTCGAAGATCTCCTTGACGTTCGATTCGGTGCCCGGCGTCTTGATCGTCTCTCCGGCGATGTTCGCCAGCCAATCGAAGCGCTCCTTGCTCATGCCTTCCGGCAGGATGGCAATGGACGCGCAGCCCAGCAAGGCCGAATCGTACGCGCCGCCGCGGCAGAAGTTGCCCGTGGACGGCCAGACCGCCTTCTGCGCTGTCGGATCGAACTGGCCGGTGACCAGCCGCGGCACGAGACAGCCGAACGCCGCCCCGACCTTGTGCGCGCCAGTGGGGAACCACTTCCCCACCAGCACGACGATGCGCGCCGGGACGCCGGTCAGGCTGGAGGGAAGTTCCATCCAGTTCACGCCGCCGAACCCGCCGCCCTTGGCCTTCGGTTCGTTCTTCCACGTGATGCGGAACAAGTTGCGCGGGTGGACGTCCCACAGGCCAATGCCTCTCATTTCCCCTTTGATTTTGGCTGGGATTTTCGAGGGGTCCTTCATCTGGGCGAAGGTCGGGATGATGATGTTGCGCTCGCGGGCGCGCTGGACAGCGCGGGCGCGGCGGTCTTTGTGGACAGTAAGATCAATCGTGGTCATGGGGCTCTCTCCAATTTCCTTGTGCGGCTTCGCGGATTACTTCGCCAGCAGCTCTGCCAGCACCTTGCCGGATTGTTTCTCCACCACCGCGTGCAGCGATTCTCCGTGCGCGTCCATCGTGACGACAACTGGAAAATCCTTTACTTTGATCACCCACATGGCCTCCGGCACGCCGAAGTCCAGCTTGTACACGCCCAGCACTTTGGTCACAGACTGGGCGATGAGCGTCGCCGCGCCGCCGATGGCGTGAAAGTAGACGCCTGGCACATCCTGGCAGCCTTTGAGTGTCTTCGGCCCCATGCCGCCTTTGCCGATCACGCCCTTGAGGTCGAAGTGTTTCATCACATCGGCTTGGTAGGGTTCCTCGCGAATGGAAGTCGTCGGGCCAGCGGCCACGAACTTATATTGTTTGGTGTCCAGCCCGGAGACGACCGGCCCGCAATGATAGATGATACCGCCTTTGAGCAGGGGCTTGAGCGCCTCGTAGATTTCCTGATCGTCTCCTTGCGACGGACGCGTCTTCTGGATAAAGGTCTCGATCAGCCATTTGTGGACGGTATCGCGCCCGGTGATCATGACGCCGGTCAGCGCCACCGGATCGCCGACCTTGAGGCTGCGGATGGTCTCATTGCTGATGGGAATAGTAATTTCGCGCATGTTGGTCTCCTTACGTTTTACGTTTCAAACATTACGGAGCCGTAAAACGTGATGTGTAAAACGTAATCCTCTCAATCGTAGATAACCTCGCCCCCGCGCACGGTCATCTTGCGCCGCCGGTACGCCCAACACATGTATGAGATAGTGACAAAGTAACTGGCTGGCAAGCGGTGCAAGCCGGTGATCTTCACACCGAGCACTGTCGTCTTGCCGCCGAAGCCCATTGGGCCGATGCCCAACTGATTGGCATCCTCGGTTAATTGTTTTTCGAGCGCGGCCAGCTTCGGGTCCGGATTCGCCTCGTCCATCTTGCGGAAGAGAACCTCCTTCGATGCCAGGTAACCGGAGCCGCGGTCGCCGCCGAAAGAGATTCCCAGAATGCCGGGCGCGCAGCCCTGACCCTGAGCTTTGTACACCGCGTCCAGGGCGGCCTTCCGCACCCCTGTCAGGTCGCGGCCCGCGCCGAGGCGCGAGTCCGGCAGCGAGTATTGCGCGCCGCAGTTCTCGCAGCCACCGCCCTTGAGCACCAGTTCGATCGTCAGTGTATTGCCCTCGACTTCCTCGAAGTGGATGTAGGGGAAATCCTTTCCGCCCAGGTTGTCCCCGCTGTTCTTTTCGGTCAGCACGTCAACGGCGTTCGGGCGCATGTAAGCGCGCTTGGTCGCCTCGGCCAGGGCACTGCGAATCTGCTCGCGCAGCCGGCGCGTGCTCCAGCCTTCGGGGTGCCTAACATAGAAGATGGGCGTGCCGGTATCCTGGCAGATGGGCGTCGAGTTCTTGCGCGAGAGCTCCACGTTCTTGAGTATAGTCTCCAGCGCGCCACGCGCCGCCGAGCCGGGCTCTTCGCGCTCCACGGCTTCTCGCAGCGATTTTTCCACATCCTCCGGCAGGTCCGAAGAAGTGCGGCGAATGAGTTCGAGGGTTTCATTGGTCAAGTCTTGCATGGTTCCTCCAAAATCTAATAAACTGCGGTAAACCCCTGCTTTTCCAGGTAGGCCATGATCTTGCGGGCGTTCTCTTCCGGGGTAAAGTTAACTGTGTCGAGTATGATCTCGGGATTGAGCGGAGACTCATAGGGATCGTCTACCCCGGTAAAGCCTTTGATCTCGCCCCGGCGGGCGCGTGCGTACATGCCTTTGATGTCCCGTTGTTCGCAAACCTCGATAGGGGTATCCACAAAGATTTCGATAAAACGGCTATCGCCCACCATTTTCCGGTTTTCGTTGCGGGCGGCACGATAGGGACTGACGGCCGCGCAGATGACGATTCCGTTGTGGCGTACGATTTCGCTGGCGACAAAACCAATGCGCAGGATGTTGGTATCGCGGCCTTCCTTGCTGAACCCCAGACCTTTGGACAGGTGGGTGCGCACGACATCGCCATCCAAGACCGTGACTTGACGGCCATGTTCCATCAGCAAGGAGGTCAGGATCTCGGCGGTGGTTGTTTTGCCTGAACCGCTCAAACCGGTGAACCAAATACAGAAACCCTGCTTTTGGCGAGCGGGATACATCTCTGCCAGGATTTCGCTGGTCTCTTTGCGGGTGAACCATTCCGGCAGCGGCTTCCCTTTTGCCAGGTAATCCTCACGCACCTGCGTGCCAGAGATGTTCGCCACGCGTGCGCCCTTTGGCACCTTATTGGCCTCCACGTAAATTTCCCTGTCTGGCAGATATACCAGCTCCTGGAAAGGTACCGGCGTGACGCCGATCTCTTCGGCGTACTGTTCGAGCAGTTCCTGAGCCTCGTAAGGGCCGTAGAACGGCTTGCCGGTGCTGTCCTTGCCCGGCCCAGCGTGATCACGGCCGACGATAAAATGGGTCGCACCATGATTGCGGCGAATGATAGCGTGCCACAAGGCCTCGCGCGGCCCGGCTAGACGCATGGCCAGGGGCAGCAGGCTGAGCAGCGTCCGGTCTGGATCATAGTATTTCTCGACCAACGTTTTATAGATGCGCACACGCGTGTAATGATCAACATCGCCGGGCTTGGTCAAACCGACGACCGGGTGGATCAGCAGGCTGCCGCCAATCGCCTCGGCGGCGCGCTTGGTCAATTCCTCGTGGATGCGGTGCATCGGGTTGCGCGTCTGGAAGGCGACGACTTTCTCGTATCCCATTCTCGAAAGCAGGGCGCGCACCTCGGTCGGCGTGCGGCGCAGTTCGACGAAGTCGAAATAGCGCGGCAGGTTGATCACCTGAAGCTTGCCGGAGATGCACACCTTACCCCACGTGCTCATCTCGGAGACGAGGGGATGGCGATTATCTGTGGTTCCCAATACCAAAGTTGCCTCAGTACTGGCGTCCCATGGGTAGGTTTCCTCTAGCTCCATGATGGCGATGATGTTATTGCGAGAGTCTCTCAGCACGATCCGATCGCCGGCTGACTTGAGGGACTGCTCGTCGACGGTCAGCGTGATAGGAAGCGGGAAGAGCACGCCGTTAACCAGGCGCATTTCGTTCATCACGCACTCGTAGTCGGCTCTGCCCATGAAGCGTTCCAGAGGGGAAAAGCCGCCGGTCGCCAGCAGCTCGAGGTCGCAAAGGGCACGGGCGGAAATTTGAAGAGATGGTAACTTGATAGCTTGGGCAATCAATTCCTGGCGAGCCTCGCCAGTGGTAAGCAAATCAACCAATGACTTACCACCGTAGGGGGGAATCAATTTGGCGCCGCTGACACCGTTGTTGTTCAAGGGTTCCAGCATGATTTTCTCCAAAGATTAGAATTAGTAACTTCTTGACAGGGAGGGGGAGACGTGGGGTGTGCAGGCGGCGAATCCGCCTGCACACCCCACACCCCCAATCTATTTATTGATTATGATACTAGAATTGTCCTGCCAAGTAAGCACGCGTACGTTCCTGACGGGGATGTTCGAAGACTTCCAAAGCCGCCCCACATTCTACCACCTCTCCCAAATACATGTAGACCACGTAGTCTGCCAGTCGCTTGGCTTGGCGCAGGATGTGGGTCACAAGCACAATGGTATATTCCTTTTTCAGGCCAAGCAGGCGTTTTTCGATGTGTTGGGCGGAGATGGGATCCAGGGCTGAGGTCGGTTCGTCTCCCAGGATGATTTCGGGCTGGACGGCCAAGCCACGCGCCAAGCACAGCCGCTGCTGCTGGCCAATGGAAAGCCCGACAGCCGGTTTGTGCAGGCGATCCTTGACCTCCTCCCACAGCCCGGCTTCCTCGAGGAAGTGCCTGACCCTCTTGTCCATTTCCGGGCCTTTCTTGCATAGATCGTGGATGCGCAAGCCATAGGCAACGTTATCGTAAATGGACATTGGCAGCGGGTAGGGATGCTGCGCTAACAGCCCGGCTTTCTTGCGCATCTCGGTCACGTCTACTTCTGGGGCATAGATATCTTCCCCGTCAATCAGAACTTGCCCCGAAAGCCGGGTGCCTTCCCCCAGCTCCAGGAAGCGGTTCAGGCTCTTTAGCAGTGTGGTCTTGCCGCAGCCAGAGGGGCCCATGATGACTGTAACCTGCTGGCGAGGGATCTCGAGATTGATATCCTTCAAAGCTTGACTGTCGCCATAATAGGCATTCAGCTTTCTGATCTCGATATGCGTTTCCATTGAGTGCTCAACTCCTGTAGGTTGGACTGACAGTCCGACCTACTTGACCACATACCTGCTCAGACGGCCCGAAATCCAGCGCGAGCCGAGGCTGATCGCCAGGACGATGACAGTCAGGATCAGGGCCGAGGCATAGGCGCGGCGTTGTACTTCTGGGAAAGGCGTGCTCAGTTGAAAAAAGACGGCCAACGGCAGCGAGGCAGCCGGGCGCATAAGTGAAGTCGGGATGCGGTCGGTGTAACCGGCGGTGAACAGCACTGAGGCCGCGTCGCCGATGCCGCGCCCGAAAGCGAGCAGGATGGCGGTAACGATGCCGGGCAGCATCTGGCGCATCACCACATGGACGGCGGTCTCCAAGCGAGTGGCGCCCAGGGCCAGCGAGGCCTGCTCCAAATCAAAGGGCGTCATGCGGATAATCTCGTCCACGGCGCGGGCCATGATAGGAAGTTCCAGCAGAGCCAGCACGATGATGCCCGCCAGCAGGGAAGCGCGCATGTTCAGCGCCAGCATGATCGTAAAACCGAAGGCCCCATACACAATCGAAGGGATACCCCACAGCACATCCAGCGCTAAACGAACCATATCGCTCCAGTGGGAATGATTGGTATACACTTTCAGAAAGAGTGCCAGGGGCAGGCTGAATAACAAAGCCAGCAAGGTGCCCCCTCCAGCCAGGTACAGGGAGCCTAAAATGGCATTCAGAATGCCGCCCTCTTTACCCAGGTAGTATCCACCTCTAGGAGTCTGGATCAGCATGGCGAGATTCAGCGCCGGTAATCCCTTGATAATGATTGTGAGCAAGATGAAACCTAAACTGGCGGAGAGAAGTGCAAACGAGCCAATCATCAAAGCTTTGAAAATCCCCTCTTCCACATGGCATTTGGCGAAGTGACGACTTTTCATTCTTTTGCCCTCCTGGCGATGCGGCGTAGCATCAGCGTGGACAGGATGTTGAAGACCAGCACGATGACCAGCAGAATCAATGCCGCACTCATCAAGGCGGCGTCGTAGAGCGGAATGGAAAGCATCTCGCCGTAGTTGTTGGCGATCAGCGCTGGCAGCGGGTAGGCCGGGTCGAAGATGGACGCCGGGACTTTCGGTACATTGCCGACCACCATCAGAACGGCCATCGTCTCGCCCAGGGCGCGCGAGGCACCCAGTACGACGCCGGCCACGATGCCGGTCATCGTCTTTGGCAGGACCGCGTACTTGACGGTCTGCCACTTCGTCGCGCCCACGGCCAGCGAAGCCTCGCGATAGCCACTCGGCACGGTGTGCAACACCTCATACGATACGGCAATGATGAACGGCGCGACCATCACTGCCAGCACGATGCTGCCCGCCAGGATGCTGAAGCCGGTAGGGTTCTTGGAAGAAAAGAGCGGGATGAAACCCAACAGCTTCCCCATTTTCGGCCCGATGGCCTGCACCATCGGCACGATGGTGAGCATCCCCCACACGCCATAGACCACGGAGGGGATAGCCGCCAACAGATCGAGAAGAGGCTTCATGAAGGCGCGCAGCCGCGAACTGGCGTACTCGACCAGGTAGATCGCGGTCAACAGGCAGGGCGGCACGGCCAGAATCATCGCCACCACCGTGACCCACAGCGTGCCGGCGATGAACGGATAGAAGCCGAACTCGCCCTGGTTGGGCAACCAGATCTTATCCGCCAGCAGCTTCCAAAGCGGCTTGCTCTCCAAGATAGGCCAGGAGCGGTACAGGAGCGCCAGCAGCATGGCCGTCGCCAGGATAGGTGGCAGGGCCGCAAGGAAATAGAAAAAACTGCGCGCCGCGCTGTCCTTCCGACGCCGGATTCCGAGCGCGGTTGCTGGGCGTCGAACTTGCATGGAAGTTGTCACAGAAATGTCGCCAGGAAGCCGTTTTCTCTAAGAAAACGGGCTCCTTCTTTGGGCTAGCGTATCTTTTGCAGCGAAGCCTCTTGTTGCTCTTGTGTCAGTGCGACATAGCCGGCTTCCGTGCAATATTGCTGGCCATCGGTCAAAATCCACTGAATGAAAGCCTGCGTCAGGCCCGATGGTTTGCCTTTGGTAACCAGGTTCAGGAGACGCGCGGGCGGCGAAGGATATATTCCGTTGGCGACAGCCTCAACGGCTACGGCTTTGCTGTCAATCACCTCATCGGGATCAGCCTGCCCATTCTCGTTCTTATCAAGTGGTATCACGGCTGTACCCGCCACAGCTTTTCCCGTAGTAGTATCGAAGGCGTAGTTTAGATTGTTGTAACCGATCCCCAGCGGGTCTTTGACCACCGCGTCCAAGAGGCCCGGGTCGCCGGAGACGCCGATGCCGAGCAGGTTTTCCTGCTTCTTGTTGCCCAGGTACTTGGCCCACACGTCCGCCGCGCCGCAGGAATCGGAGCGCGTGTACACGTGGATCTCGTCAGTGATCTCAGGCTTGCCCACCACCTGCCCCCAAGTGGTAATTTCACCGGTGATGTAAATGCCGATGAAAACGTCTTTCTTGACGCCACCGGCCAGCAGCTCCTGCAGGACCGGGTTCTGGGCATTGACGGTGGGGAAGACCGCGTCTTTGGTGACCGCGACCCAATAGGCACCCTGAGCCTCTTCCTCCGCCGAAACATCCCGCGACACCATGCCGATATCCACCGCACCGGCGATGGCGTCCGCCATGCCTTTGCCCGCGCCGCCAGCCGAGATGTCGAATTCGACATTAGGGTTGTTTTTCTGGAATTCCTCGGCCCAGCGCTGCATCATTGGATAGAGCGCAAATGCACCGGATATAGTGATTGTCCCCTCAAGCTGATCGGTTGGTTGGGCACTTGGCTTTTGTGAGCAGGCGCTGAAGGGGAAGGCCAGCACGAAAACGACGAACAGGACGAACGTGGAGCGAAAGAGCTTATTCATGGTTTGTTTCTCTTTTATGAATTTGAGACCGCGCCGAATCGACGCGCGCGGCCACAGATGCCAGTGTGGTATGGTCGAGGATTTCGGCGATGGCGTTGCGTACGTCCAGCATGACCATGCGCAGGCCGCAGGTCTGGATATCCGGACAGTCGCACGGCTCGTAGGCTGTCTGGCTGGCGCAACGGATAGGGGCAAGGGGGCCATCCAAAGCACGTACGATCTGGCCTATGAAAATGTCGTTGGCGGGTTTTGCAAGGTAATAGCCTCCCCCGATTCCCTGCCTGCTGTGCACAATCCCTGTATTTTTCAGAGTTAACAGAATCTGTTCCAGGAATTTGAGGGGAATTTGCTGCCGTTCAGCGATATCCTTGATCTGGACGACAGTATGACCGTTAGCCTGTGGAGGCAACTCGCCGGCAAGGTCTATCAGGGCGCGCAACCCATATTCACCACGTTTGGAGAGTCTCATTGTCTACCCAAAAGTCTACTAATTCTATATAGTCTATTGGTGAATAGTAGTACAAAAAGTATGCGTTGTCAAGGCAATTG
>CAYZIQ010000006.1:0-40671 GCA_964478375.1 uncultured Chloroflexus sp.
CTCATAACCCGGAGGTCGCTGGTTCGAGTCCAGCCCCCGCTACTATTCACAAACCATAGTCCCCCAGGCTATGGTTTTTCGTTTACCCGACGGACTGTGATTGGTGGAAATCCGAAAAAAGGAGATTTTCGTATGAACCACAGTCCTTCAGGCTCGTTGGGTCTAAAAAAGGCCATCGGCGACTTTTTGAACTACAAAGCCGCCGTCTGGCGAAAAGCCTGCTCGGTGCGGAGGTGTGGAATTCGGGCGATTGGGATGCCAAAGCAGAGAAGATGATCTGGTTCGAGAGCCGTTCTAAATGGGGAGTGATTGTCAAATAGATCTCTATCAAAATCAAGTCAGTGGACATTGGAATCGGTGGGGCTTTAATCATGATAGCGCGAAATATAGCTCCCATACATGCCCAGGGTTACTCCTGCTTATATGTGTGATGCAACCCCTGATCTGCGCTGGATTGTATCATTTCAGACATTTCTCCCACCATTGGGATACCATGACGATATTGGAACGGCCACATGCTTCGCAAATGAAAAAAAGCAACTCTGTCGTTATCCTCTAGAGAATGAACAAGGTCGGGCTGCAAATTTGGCATGGCGCTCAATGCACCATTAATAAGGGTGATACCCCTTTCTGCGGTCGGCAGGCGAAGATGTTCCAGAAGGTCGCGCATGGTACTACCCTCAGGCAGTCTCACTTTTGGATTTGCGAAGCTACCTTTATCGGCCTGACCACCATAATGCGCTAGATCGCCGTATAACCAGACATCAACAAGAATGTCGCCCATTCAGCCTCCTCCAATCGGTGGGAACATTCCAACTTCATCGCCATCTTTGAGTTTCCAACCGGCTTCTTGTATGACTCCATTCACAAACGTGATGCGGATTTCTTCAAGTGGAATTTCTAACTGGTTGAATAAATCCTGCAGAGTCGCTTTTTCGGACAATTCCACTTCAAAGGGCGCACGAGGCTGCTTTCCCAGCCCGTAGCGGCTCAGTGTCGCATAAAGCTTCACAGTTAAATGCATGCTCACCTCCTATGGGCAACGGATGATACCCTGCGCCCACAAGCAATCTGCACAGGAGGGATTCCAGCCCCAACAACCATGGTTCTTCGCGCGCAGGTCGCAGGATTCGCGCAAATCGCAGTCCGGGCAGGACGGAAAGTGATAGACCTTTACCTCACTTCGAAAACGCACATAATCCTCACTTGTCCAAATATCTGCGAGGGATTGGTCAATCACACTGCCAAGGACATATCGGTCGACTCGTTTCTTAAATCCATCAACGGCATAGTAACTGTAATTGTGGGAAAGTGCATAGCATGGTGAAACGCCTCCATCCCAGCCGACAACAACAGCCTGATCCTGCACGAACCGGCAGCGCCGCTCCGCGCTCCAGTGCATGCGCGGTAATTCCTGTGTAGCCCATGAGACCCAGGCATCCAATTTGAGCGCCCAACCGCTGGCTTTGTAAGGCGGAACCGGCTGATAACCGTAAAGGACTTCTTCGCGCAGTTCCTCGGTGTAGGGCAGAACATTGCTGACCAATAGGCGAGAAACGTTTAGTTCCGCGGCCATTCTGACAAGATCATCCAATTCAGCAATGTTGCTTCGCAATGCTACAAATTCGATTCCGATGGCAGGATACAGAGAACGAAGCTGAGATTTGGCTTCATTCAGACCGCGGATATGCTCAATCACCTGAGCGAGCATGGCTCCTCGCACCCCGGCGTATGTCTCAGGTTTGCCGCCATCAATGGAAATAATGACGCGATCCACGCCCAACCTGACCAGTTCGCTGGAAACTCTGGAATCGAGCAGCAACCCATTTGTCCCAATGGTGACCGCGAGGTCGCGTTTCCGCATGGCTTCAACCATGCCTAGAATGCGCGGCTGTGTAAACGGCTCTCCGTAACTTGTGAAGACCACACGTTTGAGATCGGGCAAGTCTTCCAGGCTGTCAACAATCCGCTGGAAGGTTGACATGGACATGTGTTGATTGGGATCATCCCACGTATTGCGAATGCAAGTACGGCATTCCAGGTTGCAGACAGTGGTTGGTTCGATGTAGAGTTTGTGTACATCAGGGAGACGAGGATGAAGAATAAGCTCTCCATTACGCTCATCCAGCCAATACTCCAACGGTGGTTCGATGTGCCTGCGTTCCAGGAAATCAGCAGGTAAAACTATCCCCCTGCCATCGGTCATTTTCACCTTTGGCATATGCTCACCCGTAAGAAAGGGGCTGTCCTAAAAGATATTTGTCACCCTGCCTGCTCCCTTGCTTAACCTGCCAGCCTTGCCCTGGCGGGCTAGGCCAGGGGGCAAAGCGAAGGGTCTTTTCAAGGAATGAGATGCTTCGCTTCGCTCAGCATGACTTTATGGACAGCCCCTCATTTGGATTAGGTGCTACAGTTCACCGTAGACCGAGTCCAGGGCTTCGTCGGGGATATCGAATACCTGGTTGTGCGGAGGCAGAGGTTCACTTCTCATGAACTCGGGCATGCGGTCAGCCAGTTTGCCAAGTCCAGCGGCTTCGTTGAAGGCGCGTTCCTTCTTCAGGACATTTGCGCCATAGGCGGCGACATCATCAGCAGTCCATTTGGTGCCGAATACGCCGTTGCACTCATCAATCATGCCCTGGTAACCGCTGGCAATATCCAGGATGGCGAAGGCGATGAAGAGGCAGTGCCCGCTGGAGTCGATGAAGGCCGTGGTTGATTGGAAGTTTCGGCTCAACGCTGCCTTGCCCTCATTGCTGAGTGGATCCTGCTTGCCGCTAACGCCCAGGATTTCGGGCGCAATGGTGTACCCAGCAGTATGGTCGGCGCCCATGGTCGAGGTGGCATAGGTGATGCCAATGCCCTTGACCGCGCGCGGTTCGTAGGCTGGCATGGACTGGCCCTTGACTGTTGGAACATGCGTCAGGCCATAGGCCTTGCCAGTGCCTTCTGTTCCACTGCCCAGGATGCGACCAAGCGGGGTTCCCTTGCCCATCTCACGAATCAGGTTGATGGCGCCCTTGCTGTCTCCGAAGGGGATTACGCCCGCTTCCATCGCGACGGCGATGGTTGTTCCGGTTTCGATGGTATCGATGCCGTAATCGTTGCACAGCTTGACCATCTCAGCGATATCGTCGAGGTTGTCGATGCCGCAATCTGCGCCCAGCGCCCAGTCGGATTCATATTCAACACAGGAGGCGTGCTCGCTGCCATCTTCTTTGTACCAGGTGTTTGAGCACTGGATGATACAACCGGGGCTGCAGGCGTGGTTGTAGAGTTCCTTCCCCAGGCGTTTCTTGTTGCCGTCGAAGATGGCCTCACCGGCGATGTTGACAGCGCCTTCGAAACGTCCACTGGAGAAGTTGCGAGTGGGCAGGCCGCCAGCTTCATTCAAAATGTTGATCAGCACAGCAGTCCCGTAGCTGTTGAGTGCGCCCTTGGGTTTGGTGATATCGTGGGTCTGCAAAGCTTCAGTCATTTTCTTGCGGCCCTCGTCAAAGAGGGCCTTGTCAACGATTTCCACACCGGGAGCATCCTTGCGATCCAGGACGATGAATTTCACGCCCTTGCTGGCCAGGACCGATCCCAGGCCGCCGCGCCCTGCGTAACGTGTGGCATGCTTCGATTCGTCGTTGAATACCAGGCCGGAGTTGGCATATCCGTATTCCCCGGCTATGCCGACTCCACCGATGGAAATACGATCCTCGAACTTCTTGTACATATTCGGAAATACCTCGGTGAGCGGCTTGCTGATATATTCGGTAGCATCAAAGAACTCGATCTTGGGCTTATCTGCTTTGTTGTCATAGGTGATATGCAATCCCCAATACTTGCCCTTCTCTTTGGGCTGCTTTTCTATGATCAAGGCCCTGATTTGCATGTTAGCCAGGTCCGCCCCCCAGGACGAGCCTGCATTGGTCTCTTTGATGCCGCCTGTCAGCGGGGACTTGGCACCAACTGAGATACGTGCGGAGGTTGGGGCAGGCGTACCGGTGACGATGCCGGGTGAGAAGATAAGTTTGTTGTTCGGTCCGAGCGGATGGCACAGCGGCGGGACTTCATCGGCAACGAGGGTGGATGTCATGGCGCGTCCCGCCAGATACTTATAGGCTTCGGGTATCGCCTCGATCTTGTAGGATCGATCTTTCATGTTAACGCGTACTATCCACATAGTTTCTCCTTCCTTATAGGTTGCCTGAGAGATTGGTTAATGGATGTTTGATTGAGGGTAAATTTCTTGTGCTTGCACCTCCTCGAGTACTATTTGCTGGTTTATAGTACGCTGTTGTTTGCTTAGTTGAAAAAAAAGGCCACAGAGTGATCTGGTTGGCTACCGTTTAAGGGAACTTCGAACAAGATTAGTAAAACGAAAGGTGCTGCGCGACTTTTCATGAAATCTTTCACTATTGAGTATAGCACGATTATCAAGCAATATCTAGTACTTGACCATCGTAGTTCACGGCTTAAAGTCGAGGAATGAGGGCTAAGGCTTCGATAGGATGGGCATTGAAATAACGCCTTGCGGAGGGAAATGGCGATATTTCTGTTTGCCGAGCAGAAAGCCGAGTACAAGGTTGTTGATTACAGGCCATGGCCTGCCCCATTTTCCCTTTGGTCATCCGAGTGCGATCTTCAAGCAAGGTGACATCTCGGCGATAGTGCAGCCCATTCCTGGATAGAGGGTTCTTTCTGGATGTGTAAAGCGTCTCCCATGACCACTTTTTCACCCCATAATAAACTTGAGCAGTGGCGTGAATTTGAATGGCCGAGCAAGCCAGATGGTCACCATTACCGAGAACATTGTAAGACTCATGGCCAAGAACTCGCCCCAGGTCACGAATTGCCTTGTGAGCAACCGGAGGCCAAAAGGCTGAGGACGATCACCCAGAAGGTGATGTCACCACACGAACTGTATATAAGCACGTTCCCGTCGGCGACCATGTCCAGCCCCCACCAGAACCAGTTTTTGTACACCAAAGAGTTGATCGCCTCTGAATCAAGCACCAACCGAGACAAATCAACATGCTGATGAGTGCCATCACTAACGCAAATATGAGCTAGGAGAGCAGTGGTTTGCTACAGGCGGCAAGTCAGCGCAGCGAGCAAATCGCCAAGGTGAACGCCGGTCAGGCTGGGGATGACCACCTCTGCCCTGCCCACACGCTGACGCGGTCCGAGGCCGACCGTGCGGAAGCCGCCCGCCTTGGCTGCCTCAATTCCAGCAGCGGCATCTTCGACGACTATGCACTCGGCCGGAGGCAGGCCGAGTTGCGCGGCGGCGTGGAGGAACAGATCGGGTGCGGGCTTCGGTTGCTCGACACTGTAGCCGTCGGAAATCGCGTTGAGCAGGAGGCGGAGGCCGAGGCGGTCAATCACCTCGCCCGCATTCTGACTGGCGGAGCCGACGGCGACCTTCAAGCCGGCGGCTCGGATTTCCTCCAGCAGTTCTTTCGCGCCGGGCAGCAGATCGCGCGGCGTGATTTCTCGGATGGACTCTAGATAGTAGCCGTTCTTGCGCGTCAGCATCTCCTGAATCTTTTCCTCGGGATAGACGCGCCCTTTCAAGATCAGCGTCAGCGACTCGCGCCGGGAGACGCCGCGCAGTTGCTCATTGTCTTCGCGGTTGAAGGGCAAGCCCTCTTCATCGGCCAGGCGCTTCCAGGCGCGGTAGTGACATTCAGCGGTGTCGGTGAGGACCCCGTCCAGGTCGAAAATGAACGCAGCAATCTCAACCTGCTTAGAGTTCACGCCCTAACCTCCACGCCAGAACTGATGAAACAAGCGCCAGCGCCCCGGCCAGCATGAACACCGACTGCACTCCGAATCGGTCACTCAGCCCTCCCCCCAACATGAGAGTCAACAGCGACATGAGTGTGTAAGTCAGTCCCAGGCTGCTCAGAACCCGGCCGCGCAGCGCGTCAGGCGTCATGGCCTGCACCGCCGTTTGATAGGCGATTCCACCGACGACGCCGGACAAACCGTAGAGGCCGAAGAAAGCCAGGGCTGGGGACAGGCCGGTCATGCCCGCCGCGCCGAGCAGCGCGAGGCCAAAGGCGGCCATGGAGATCGTCAGCAACCGGCTGGGCAAGAAACGCCCGCTCAGCCAGCCAGTGAGCGCCGCCCCCGCCAAGGCGCCAGCGCTCATTGCCGAGAGGACGAAACCGAAGCCCCGCGCGTCCAGCCCGAAGTGCTCCTGGGCCAGGACGACCACCAGCGGCCCAGTCATGCCGGAGGCAGCGGCGAACAGCAGCGCGAGGGCCTGGATGCTGATCAGCGCACCCTGACGGCGCAGAAAGCTAAACCCTTCCAGGATTTCGCCCCAAAGCACTCGCCGCCTGCCGATCTCCGACAAAGGTGGAGATGGCGGCGAGAGTCGGACGACCGCCGCGCAGGCCGCTGCAAAGAAGAAGGTCAGCGCATTGATGACAAAAGCGGCCGACCCACCGAGCTGTGCGACGAGGAGGCCGCCCAGGCCTGCCCCGATCATCAGCATCGTCTCCCGCGTCAATTTGAGCAAGCCGTTGGCCGACAGGAGATCGGCCGTGCCCACCACGGAGGGTAGGCTGGCCTGAAGAGCCGGGGTGAAAAAGGCAGCAGCGCTGCTGAGGGCAAAACCCACCAAGTAGAGGAGCGTCATCCCGCGCGCTAGGGGGAGGGTCAAGACGAGCAGTCCGCGAAAAATGTTGGACAGGATCAGAATGGCTTTTCGAGGATACCGATCTACCACGGCCCCAGCGACCAATCCCAAGATCAATGTTGGCACGGCCTGGACGAGCGTGAACGTCCCCACGGCCAGGCCGGAGCCGGTCAGCTCGTACACGAGCAGTACCAAGCCCAGGGTGTTGATCCGATCCCCCATCGCGGAGATGGATTCCCCGAGCCATAGCGCGACAAAGCCACGATTTCTCAGCATCGCAGTGTAGCCCACGATGTTGCAACCCTATCCCTTAACTGCGCCGATCGTCAGCCCGCTCATGAAGTAGCGCTGCAATGTCAGGAACACGCCGATGAGCGGCAGGACGACCAACAGGCTGCCGGCCATCATCACCCCCCACGGCGAGCCTTCGGCGGCGATGTATTCCTGTTGCAATAGGCCGAGCGCCACGTTGAGCGTCCACATCGCCTTGTCTTTGAGCACGATCAACGGCCAAAGGAAGCCGTCCCACGCGCCGACGAAACTGAAGATCGCCAACGTGGCCATGGCCGGCTTGCTCAAGGGCAGGATGATGCGCCACCAGATAGTGAAGTCCGATGCTCCGTCAATGCGAGCGGCCTCCTCCAACTCGGTGGGGAGGGTGCTGATGTACTGACGCATGAGGAAGATGTTGGTCACGCTCACACAGAACGGGACGATAATGCCGATGAATTTGTTGATCCAGCCGAGTTTGAGGATTACCAGAAACAGTGGGGTCATCAGCACCGCGCCGGGGATGGTCAGCGTCGCCAGCAGCAGGTTGAAGATCATCTCTCGCCCCCAGAAACGCCTCTTGGCAAAGGCGTAGCCGGCCATTGAGCAGATTGTCACGCTGAGCACGGTGACCGCGCTGGAGATGAAGAGCGTGTTGAGAAAATAGCGGGCGAAGTCGAAGCGCCGCCAGGCGGCGGCAAAATTCTCCCCGGTGATCGGGTCGGGAAGCCAGCGGATGGGTACGGCCAGCACCTGCGGCGGAGTCTTGAACGCGGTCGAGACCATCCAGGCAAAAGGAAAGAACGAAAGCAAAGCCCCAGCGATCAACAGGGCACAGACCGCCAGCTTGCCCACAGCGGCGCCGAATTGTTGGCGACGATAGAAGGGTAACGACGGTTGGCTCATCGGACACCTCTCAATAGATTACGTCGCCGAAGTAGCGGCGTTGAATGAAGGTGATGCCGAGGATGGCGGCAAAGAGCAGGTAACTGACAGCGGAGGCGAAGCCATACAACCCACTGCCGAAGGCCAGGTTGTAGATGTAAAACGCAATCGTCAGGGTGTGATTGGCCGGGCCGCCGCCGGTCATCACGAACACGGGCGTGAAGACTTGCAGCGAGCTTATTGTCAGCAGCAGTAAGACAATGAGCGTGACCGGACGAAGCAACGGCCAGGTGACATGCCGAAACCGCGCCCACACCCCAGCTCCGTCTATCGTCGCCGCCTCGTACAGTTCCGGTGGAATGGATTGCAGCCCGGCCAGGAAGATCAGCATGTTGCCGCCCATCCCTTTCCAGATCGTCAGCAGCACGATGGCTGGCATGGCGAGTTTGGGGTCGCCCAGCCAATCTTGCGGCGGGAAGCCAAAGACTCCGATCAGGTTGTTGAGCAGGCCGCGCTCCCCAGCCCAGTAAATCCATTTCCATAGCAGCGACACGGCGACGTCCGAGGAGATGACCGGCAAATAGAACAGCACGCGGAACCAAGCCCGAGCGCGAATTCCGGCGTTGAGTAGTAGGGCGACGAACAGGGAGACGAAGAGCGTGCCCGGGACATTGATCGCGGTGTAGTAGAGGGTGTTCTGGACAGCCAATCGCACGTTGGGCATCTCAAAGAATCGCCGGTAGTTCTCCAGCCCGACAAACTCGGACTCGCCCAGCACTTGCCAGTCGTAGAAACTCATACGGAAAGCATACAATGCGGGGTAGAGGAGGAACGCCCCCAGGATTACCAGCGCCGGCAGGATGAACAGGTACGACCAATAGTTGAAGCGCGCCTCGCGGTAAGCATTGAGAGCAACGCGCCGTAGCAAAGGCCCGGGCTTCATCGTCGGACTCATCGCCATCTGAGGGACATTCTCCTTTGGGACAAAAGCTCCAAATACCTCTTTGATGCCAAAATAGCAGCTTCGCCTTGGAACTCCATCTCCAGCAGCCCCGCATAACCGCTCTGCGAAAGCGACTGAATGAGACCACGCCAATCCACTGTGCCGCGCCCGACGGGCAGATGTTGATCGGCTGAACCATCGTTGTCATGAATGTGGATGTGACACAATCGCCGACCCAGTCGGGGCACCACAGCGTACAGAGAAACACCAGCCATGTTTGCGTGGCCCACGTCGAGCGTGACCCCCAGCGTGCTGATTTCCTCAAGCAATATGAACAAGCCGTCGAAATTGCTATACGCGGGCGCATAAACATTGCGCGGCGGCATATTCTCTATCGCCACGACAATGCCCTGCGCTTCAGCATCCGCGCAAATCTCGCTAAGCGCGTCTCGCTGCAAGCGCTCTCTTTGCTCCAGACTATCGCGCTCGGAATCACGGCACGGGGTTGGATGAACCGTGATCAGCGCGGCGCTGATCTGTTTAGCCAAAGCGATGGCATGCGTCGCTTCCTCGATTGAAGTGTGACGCACTGCGGCATCTATATCACCCAACGCGATTACCATCGCCGGCATGTGAATCAGGTAGGCGATGCCGCGCTTTAGCTGTATCGTTCTCAACTCGCGCACGACTGACGAGGATATTTCCGGCAGTGGGAAGGGACAATCGAGCGTGAAACTATCAAAGCCGGGCGGCATTTGCAGGACCTCTTCTATCCAACGCGGCGGCTCGTGCGTGAACGATTTAACCCCGAATCGCATCATCACTGGTCTTTCGGACAACTGCGCATCTATTTTGTGCCTTGGTTTCGGGTTACAAGGGCAGCAGAACATTCCTTTCCTTAGGAAACACTTCAAAAGGTATTTTAAAGACAAGGGTTCACTGAGGGCGAGGCCGTAGCCTCGCCCTCAGTGCTGCGTCTATACAGTAGTGCGCTGCGCTATTTAAGCAGCGGGTTGCCGTTCGTCTCCATCTCAGCCAGGGCCTCGGCCGGGGTCAGCTCGCCGATGAAGGCCTTGGAGAGCGCCGGTTGCACGACCTCATTGTGCACCTGGTTGTACTTCGTGGCAATGGCCAGCACGGTAGGTACGTGGCCGTAGCCCAGCCCTTCCACGAACGGGATGTACTCCGGATTTTGTTGGAACCAGGCATCCTGCACGGCGGACTGGCGGGTAGGGATGCGGAAGGCGAAGCCCGTAGAGACCAATTTGACTTGGTTCTCGACTTCGGTCAGGTAGTCAATTAGCCGCCAGGCCGCATCGGGGTTCTGCGTGGTGCGCGGAACAGTCAGGATGCCGGCGCCGACGGTGGTCGCTAGCTGCTTGCTATATGGCAGGGGTGCCACGCCGATTTCTATGTCGGGCGCGTCCTTACGGATGCTGGCTACCCCCCACGGTCCCAGCACAAACATCGCCACCCGCTTCTGGATAAAGAGGGTTAAGGCTTCGCCAGCGCCGGTTGTGGTGGTCTCTGGCGGCGCGGCGTCCCTCATCTTAATGTAGAACTCGAGGGCCGCGAGCGCCTCCGGCGAGTTCAGCGCCATCGTCCACTGGCCGCCCGTTTCGGTCGCCAGGTCGCCCCCGTTTTGCCAGACAAAGTCGTACCAATTCCAGGCCATGTCGTGGCCCTGCTTGCCCACCAAGCCATAGCCGTACTGCTCGCCGGAGGTGAGCGCCACCGCGTACTCGTACAACTCGTCCCACGTCGTGGGCGGCTTGTTCGGGTCCAGACCAGCGGCTTCGAACATCCCTTTGTTATAGATCAGCGCCATGCTGTGGGCGATCCAGGGGATGCCGTACTGCTTGCCCTCGTAACCACCGAAGGCCCACACCGACTCGTAGAAGTCGTTTCGCTTGGAAGCGTCCCACGTCGCGACGTAGGGTGTCAGGTCCACGAAGGCGTCTTGCGGAGCGAAGAGGGGCACGCCGTCTTCGCCGAACATCACCACGTCGGAGGCGCTGCCGGCCAGTACCTCGGTGGTGAACACGGCGCCATTTACGCCGACATCCTTGATGACCACGCGGATGTCAGGGTTGGCTGCCATGAAGTCAGAGATGATCGTCTGAACCACCTTACCCCGGTCTGAGGAGAGCGACCAGGGTTCTTGAAACACAATGGTCACGGGTGGCGGCGGCTCAGTTACCTCAGGAGCCACCGTGACAGGAACTTCCACGGTTTGGATGATCGTGGCCGGCGTCGGGGTTGCTACCGGGCCACAGGCGGCCATCAGGGCGAGGATCGTCCCAAGGGCCAACCAGCGGAAAATCGTCTGCTTGCACATGATGCACTCCTTTTCACTTTACACTGCCAGCGCGAGTCGCGCCGGATTCTGTCTTGAACAGGGTTGAGTAGGCGGTTATAATTCTGCCTGTCCATGCGCCACCTTAATTCGTGGGGTGGGCTGGATACCGAGAGGCTACCCGCTTCCTTGCCAAAGACAGATCGGGTGGCCTCTTGCATTGCTTCATTTGCTTTTGGTTTCTCTTCGCCAATCCACCTCCTCCAACTTTCCGCGATAGTAAAAACGAAACGCCAGCCGCTGCCAGTGAGCCGGTGGGCGCGGCGTCGCCACCCAGCCCTCAGGCGTGAGGCGCAACCCGCCAAAGCCGAAGACGACGGCTTGCCACAAACCTCCGGCGGAGGCGGCGTGGATTCCGTCAGCAGTATTCCCACGCACGTCGTCCAAGTCAGCCTGCGCGGCGCGGCAGAAATGCCTGTAGGCAGTCTCAGGCTCGCCTATCTCACATGCCAGCAGCGCATGAACCGGCGGGCCGAGTGACGAGCCGTAGGTGTGATCGGTACGCGGAACATAGTAATCCCAGTTGGCCCGCAGAGCGCGCTGGTCGAATCGGTCGCGCAACATGAAGAACAGCATCAGCACGTCTGGCTGTTTTAGGATCTGAGTCTGGCTGACTTCTTCGATGCCAAGCATGGCCTGCATCGAGACCGTCCGGGGCTCGTACTCGGCCAGGCTCACATCGCGGCGATGGAAGTAGCCCTCGAACTGCTCTAACAGGCCGGTGTTCGGATCAACCGGCAAACATAACCGCGTAGACACATCAGCCCACTTGGCGAGAGTTCGGGTCTGCAGTTTGAGTCTGTCGGCAAGTTCGGCGGCCCGGGTGGGACGTTTCTGCTCCAGCCAGCGCCACACTTGTTGGGCAGTTTCCATGTGCCAGCGCACTAGGCCATTGGTAAAGGCGTTGTTATTTATTCGGTCGTGGTATTCATCCGGCCCGACAACATTCGTGATTACGTAATGGTTTTTTTCAGCTTTCCACTCGACGCGGCTGCTCCAGAAAAAAGCAGTATCCAGAATGATCTCCGCTCCATAATCGACCATAAAACTGTCGTCGCCGGTGGTCTGCCAGTATTGCCAGACGGCAAAGGCCACATCGCTGGAGATGTGCAGCTCCAGGTCGCCGGTCCAGATGCGCACCGGATCGCGCTGATTCTGGCGCGGCACCCAGGTGGGGGTGACCTCGTCTCCCGAGTTGGCGCTTTCCCAGGCATACTGGGCGCCAGCGAAACCGTTGGCTGCGGCCTTGCGCCATGCGCCGGGCAGGGTGTGGTAGCGGTACATCAACAGGTTGCGCGCCAGCCCCGGCTGGGTTAGTGTGAAGAATGGGAGCATAAAAACTTCAGTATCCCAAAACACGTGCCCGCGATAGGCAAAACCGCTCAACGCCTTGGGATCGAGGCTGACATGTTTATCCTCCCAGGGAGCAGCCGCCAGCAGATGAAACAGGCCGAAGCGCACAGCCCGCTGTGCTTTATCGTCACCCTCGATGATCACATCCGAGACCGCCCAGTACTTCTCCCATTCCGCAAGATGCGTGGTCCGCAGATCGTTATATCCGCCGCGCAGGTTCTGCAGCTTCTCAATCGCCGCCGCGCATGGGTCGGGTGTTTCGCGCGAGGTGAAGATAGACACTGTCTTTTCGGCCACGATTGCCCGGCCTTCGCGGCCACAGGCGCGCGCGGCCGCGACGGGTTGGCCGTCGCAGTCCAGGCAGAAAAGCGTCGCCTCCTCCGCGCCGGTCACCGTCAAGCGGCCGGCCTGCCCCAACTCCACGCCCGTGCCGCGCGTACGGCTGCGCAGCCAGACGATCCCGGATTGCGCGCCCTGCCCTAGTCTGTCCCAGTGCAACACGCCGCGATTCTCCACGTGACCATTCAGCCCCGCGCGCCACTCGATCTGGCCGTCGAAATCAAGTGGGACAACCTGATAGCGGATCGCACAAAGGTGCGCATCGGCCAGGCTGACAAAGCGCTCGACGGCGATGTCTACGGTCCGGCCGGCCGGGCTGCGCCAGCGGATGGTGCGCGAGAGCAAACCCTGGCGCAAAGCGAGTTCGCGCTGATAATTCAAGACTTCTCCGCTGTCGAGGCTAAAGCGCTCTCCTTCCACATACAGATCGAACGGCAGCCAATTAGGGACATTCGCCAATTCGGTGTGACCGATGGGAACATCGTCGTAGACACCGTGAATGAACGTGGCGGGCCAGTCGCCAGGATAGCCTTCCTCGAACGCCCCGCGCACACCCAGATAGCCATTTCCCAGAGAGAAGAGCGACTCGCCAGCATGTTGGCTTGCTGGATCAAACACAGCTTCTGTCACTCGCCAGGTGTCGCCGCTCACGCAGTTGCCTCCGCTCCAGGCTCGCCACTGGAGGCTCGCCGGATGAGTTCTGGAGCAATCAGGATATGTCTTTCGGTGAGCGGCTTACCATTCAAAAGTTGCAACAACATGGCGATTACCCTTTGGCCGATTTCCCACACCGGCTGTCGTAGAGTAGTAAGAGGCGGCCGGAGGTACTGCGCCATCGGAACATCGTCAAAGCCGATCACAGCCACATCGCGCCCTACCTCCAGGCCGCGGTCTTGAATGGCGTTCATAGCTCCGATCGCCATCAGGTCGCTGAGCGCTACGATCGCCGTCGGGCAGCGGCTGCTAGGCAGGTTGAGCAGTCCGGCGGCCGCGCTCCGACCGAAAGCTGCGCTGTGCTGGCCACGTGTGATCCAGGCCGGATCAATGGGAAGGTCAGCGGCGACCATTGCCTCGCGGTAGCCCTGAAACCGCAGCGCTCCGGTGTGCGAATCTTCTGGCCATGCAATCACCGCGATGCGGCGATGGCCAAGGCTGAGCAGATGCTCCGTCGCGGCGCGCAAACCGGCCGTTCCATCCACGTCAATGTAAGGGAAGTCCCAATCCTCGTTCGCACGCCCAAAGGCGACGAAGGGAAACTGAATCTTCTGTAGGTAAGCGATTCGTTGATCGTCCACGTTGGTGCTGGAGAGGATGAAGCCATCCACGCGATTGGTGTCCACCATTTCCTGGTAGGCTTCCACCTGGGCGCGATCAGGAGGACAGGGAAAAGGGAGAATGTGATAGCCGACGTGGCCGGCAGCCTCGACCATGCTCTGTAGGAATTTGTCGAGGATAGGGTTGAATTGATCGGCGGGGACGGGACGCCAGGAGTAGCCAATCATGCGGCTCTGGCGGGTGCGTAAGCTGCGGGCGGTGAGGTTGGGGCGATATCCCAACTCACGAATCGCCTGCCGGATGCGGGCCTCGGTCTCGGGCGAAACCTGGGCCTTGCCGTTGATGACCTTAGAAACGGTCTCAGGCCTGACACCGGCCTTGGTAGCAACATGTTTGAGGGTGATTTGTCTAGGCATTTAGAAATATAGGCAATCGTTTGCGCCAACGTTTGCCTAAGTATAAGTGAATATACAATATAAGTCAAGATCTTCCCGCTGAAGTATTATTTGAAATTGAAAAGTGAACCATTGAGCAGACTGAAGCGCTCCATAGGTGGGAGTCCTTCCCGCAACCTGGTGTCCTGCCAAGGTCGGCGCAGTTGTCCCGCAGGGATTCAGAGCGCAGGTCCCTTGACAGGGTGGCCGGAGGAAGGCAATTGACCTCTGGAAGCGGTTCATCGACACCGCGTGGCCCTACCGATTGAAGCAGATTTATCCTTCTGCCCCACCCGTCTGCCTTCAGAACTGCCTCGATGTAGAGGATTTTTCAAAGCAGAAGGCGAAAAGATGAAAAAGACATAAGATATCAGAGACTTTTTTCCGCCTTTCGCCTTTATTACTTCAGCCTCTCATGTTCGCGATGATGTACCTTGTTGCGCGGGCAGGGAGGATCGAACAGCGTTTGATATATCTGCGAAGTGCAAGCATAATTTCGCCCTCCAACCGCCATAGCAGTCCATAGGGTTTTTGGTGGCGATGGCCAGCGCCGCCGCTTCTTTGCATCGCTTCGACGTGGCGCTTGCCGTCTTTCCGTTAGCGCGCTGTCAGCTAAAGAATTCGCCATTCTGGTGTGAGGGTATAATACCCAGGAAACAACCGGATAGCAATGACCCTTCCTCGCATCGTCCGCACAAAGATCATCCCACCGCCGCGCAACGCGCGTACGCTTCCCCGTCCGCGCGTCAGCCAGATCCTGGCAGGAACGCTGGAGTATCGCCTGACCATCCTTCAGGCAGGTGCGGGATATGGAAAAAGTACGGCGCTGGCTGAACTGGCCAGAGAAATCCAACCGCTCATTTGGTACCAGGTGAGCGAAGAAGACAGTGATCCGCTCGTCTTTCTGCTGCATCTTTTCTACGCGACTCGGCGGGCACTGCCGGACATGCCCGACCTGCCCATTGCTTACCTAGAAGCCTGGGGCAGTTCACAAGGGCTGTTCATCGGACTAGCTTTCGGGTCGCTGGCTCTCTTGCGCAGGAAGCAGTGGATTTGGGCAGCCGTGACTGCGGTGCTCGCGACCTGGACACGCTCGGTTGGCGTGGCGCTTACGATACCTCTGGCTATCGCCTGGCTTCAGGAATTCGACTGGAACCATATCAAGAACCAC
The DNA here is from genome assembly GCA_964478375.1 of uncultured Chloroflexus sp. Taxonomy (GTDB): domain Bacteria; phylum Chloroflexota; class Anaerolineae; order Anaerolineales; family Villigracilaceae; genus CG2-30-58-95. Next base: position 15,664 of record CAYZIQ010000006.1, read on the forward strand.
CTCACCTGGAAAACCCTCGGAAAAGGACTACTGGTCCTGGCTCCGCTGGCAGCATACTGGCTCTGGCGCTCCTCGGAACTAGGACGGTTGTTCCAGGTGGTCGAAGATGAATATTTCGGACGCGGCTTGTTGCAGTTTTCAGAATCCTGGGAAGGATGGCGTTACGCTTTCTCCACCCTCAGCGGAGATAACCGCCAGACAGCCATTTACTTTGGCCTGGAGCTGACGATCATAGCGCTTTTTTTCATCGGCTGCCTCTTCACCCTGCGGAAGCATCCCGGCCCGGCTCTGTTTGGATTGCTGGTCTTGATTGTTTCGGTAACGCTCGGCTTTCCTCAGAGCATCAGCCGCTACCTGCTGGTCCTGCCGACGACGTTCATCTTCTTAAGCCGTTTGGGACGCAACGAGGTGTTCGACCGGGCCTGGACGTTGCTCAGTCTCCTGTTAATGGGGATGCAGGTCGCTCTGTTCACCTTCGATTTTTGGGTGGCCTGACGACTTTCGTATCCCCAAGGACAGGGAGCAAGGTCGACAATGGAAACGCCGGTTTCCAGAAATAATGTTACATCTCAAGCACGCCGGGATTGAAGAGACGGTCTTTGTCCCATTTTTCCTTCAACCGTTTCATCAGTTGCAGACTCTCCAGTGGCGTTCCCCAGGGGTCAACTGTTTCGTGAACCGACTTCGGTGCGCTCAACATCATCAGATAGCCCCCTACTTGATGAGCCATCTGACGCAGCTCGCCCGTGGACTCTTCACCGCGGATCAGCGCCAGGCCGTTGGCAAAATCTGCTACAAAAGATGCATCCTTCGTAAACCGCGTCAAGCGATCCAAGATCGCGGAAAGATTTTTACTGCCCACACCCAGCCGACTGACTGTGGGAATTTTGTTTCCGTTTGGAGACACTGGAATATTAGTGCGCAACCAGCTCGCCCAAACATCATTGCCGCTCAACTGATCATCATGCTCCGCCGGCATATAATGGCTTGCCTTTAATATCTGCTCGGCTTCCAAAATCTCCGCCGCTACATCTTCGCGCAATCCTTCTGCCGTATAGATCAGCGTGTAAGGCGCTTGTGGAAACCCCGGACAGTGAGCACAAAGGAGCAAGGCCGAAGCGGTGAAGCATGTCGGCAGCAGCTTCATACCCAAGTCCAATCCCTGACGAAGATCGGCCAGCGGCACAATCAGACTGGTGCGCGCCCGCGGCATTAGCATTAGTTTCAGGGTAACCTCGGTGATCAGGCCCAGGGTGCCATAAGAGCCAATGAACAACTTGGTCAGATCATATCCGGCGACATTCTTAACCACCGGGCGTCCGCTTCGGATGAAGCGTCCATCCGGTAGGATCACACTGGCCTCCAGCACGAGGTCCCGGATGCCGCCGTATCGCATCCGTAAGGGGGCATTGAAGTTACTCGCCAGGATGCCGCCGACGGTCGCCTCTTCCCAAGGAGTATAGAGCGGTATCCACATCCCATCGCCCGCCAGCGCAGCCTGGACCTCCGCCAGGGTGGTCCCGGCACCCACCGTCACGTATAGATCTTTGGAAGCATAGGCACGTATCCCAGCCAACTTCCGGGTGAACAAGGTCTGGCCCGAATCTGGGACGAGACCGGATTTCGTCCCACCGCCGCGGATGCAGAACGGTTGCTGCGCCGAAAGGCTCGACTGTACGAATTCTACGGCCTGGGCATGGGATTGCGGCGAGGAAGAAACCGGCTTCGTCGAAAGTGTTTTTCGCTGTGAAGGCCTCCTCCCTTGACCTCGAAGCTGCTCCTCTTCTGGGAATATTTTCCCGGGGTTCAGCAACCCTTTCGGGTCGAAGACGGTTTTCAGGTCTAGCATTGCGCTCAACTCAGCAGGGGCAAACAGCAGAGGCATGTAGTCGCGCTTTTCGATCCCGATGCCATGCTCCCCACTGATACTGCCCCCCTGCTCCACGCAGATTTCCATGATCTCCCGTCCAGCCTGGAAAATTCGTTTCATGAACGCTGGATCGTCTGGATGGTCAATCAGAATAAAAGGATGCAGGTTACCATCCCCGGCATGGAACACGTACGCCACGCGGAGGCCGAGGTCTTCGCAGATGTGATTGGTCGCATTCAAGGCCTGCGCCAGCCGGCTGCGTGGGACAGTTCCGTCCAGTTGATAGTAGGCGGGTGCCAGGCGTGCCACGGCGCCGCCCGCGCTCTTCCGGCCATACCAGAGCTGATCCCGTTCCTCGGCCGTTTGGGCCACATGCGCCTCACGGCGCGTGAAGGTTTTCAGGATGGAGACCACCTCAGCCACTTGGGAGGATAGGCTCTCCGGAAATCCATCTACCTCGATGATGAGAGCAGCCCCGGCGTCCACCGGTAAACCAGCATGGGTGTAGTCTTCGATGATACGCATCATCTTTTGATCCATGAATTCCATCGTGGCAGGCACCAATCCCCGCGCGATGATGGCAGAGACCGCCTCCCCTGCAGATTCCACGGAATCGAAGGACGCGATCAAGGTCTTGACTGCGGGAGGATTGCGAATCAGACGGATATACGCATAGGTGATGATACCCAGCGTGCCTTCGCTGCCGGTGAGAATGCCCGTAAAATCGTACCCGGGGTAATCCAACGCCGGCCCACCCAGCCGGACGACCTGGCCGTCTGCCAGAACAACTTCCAGCCCGGTGACGTAATTCGTGGTGACCCCGTACTTGAAGCAATGCGGACCGCCCGCATTCTCGGCGATATTCCCACCGATCGTCGAAGAACGCCCACTGGCAGGGTCAGGGGGATAGTAGAGTCCGGCCTTCCTGACAATCCCATCCAAATTAAGGGTCACCACGCCCGGCTCGACGACTACACTGCGTCCGAGCGCGTCGAACTCCGGGACCCGGTTCATGCGCGAAAATTCGAGGATCAGGCCGCCCTTTTCGGCCACTGCCCCGCCGGAGAGTCCGGTGCCGGCCCCGCGCGGGATGAGCGGTATCCCTCTCTCCGCCGCCCACTTCACGGTCGCGGTGACATCCTCCTTCGATTCCAGGAGGATCACGCCATCCGGGATTCCCCGCTCGTTGGTAGCATCCATTTCATAGGTTAGAAGTTCTGCTGGCTTGTAAATGACCTGTCCCGGCCTGAGCATGCCTGCCAGGGAGTCAACTACCTTTTGATCCATTCTCGACCTCACGCTTCGTTTCTTCGGCCCGATACGCCATGTCCAACACTTCCACCACGTGCATCACCTTAGCAGAGAGACCTGCCCGCCGCACTCCGGCAAGGAGCTGAAGATGGCAGCCAGTGTTGGAGGTCACGATCAGGTCTGCGCCGGTGGCGGCGATATCGGCCATCTTGTCATCCAAGACACGTGCGGCCGTATCCACCTCGGCAATATTATAGACGCCTGCGCTGCCGCAGCATCGGTCGGGCAGCGACAGTTCAACGAGCTGCAGACCGGGAACTTCTTTCAGCAGTTCGCGCGGCTGTTTCACCACTTTTTGAACATGACGCAGATGGCAGGAATCGGAATAGACCGCCCGAGCTTCGACCCTGCCGCCGGGCGTCTGTAGCAGGTGTCCGGCCATGAACTCGCTGACATCCCTCACCTTGGAAGAGAATTCTTGTGCCCGGCTGGCATAATAGGGATCGTCCGCCAGCAGACGCGGATATTCCTTTAGCGCCGCGCCACATCCCCCGGCGTTACATATCACCACTTCATACTCATCACCCAAGGACAAGAAGGCCTCGATATTCCGGCGTGCCAGCTCCTTTGCCCCCTCAACATCTCCCAAATGAAGATGGGCCGCTCCGCAGCAAGTCTGCTCGCGGGGAGCCAAAACCGCATAACCGTTGCACTGCAAGACTCGAATGGTGGCTTCGTTGACGGATGACAACATGGCTTCCTGGATGCAACCGGTGAAAAACAGGACACGTCCCTGCGCGCCATTCATCGCCGGGAGAGGCTTTGCCAGAGGCGTGAACCTCAACCGGATCGGCGGCAGGATATTCTCCATCGCCCGCAGAGCCTTGGGAAGTAAGCGGAGCCCGCGCACAACCCATTGCAGGCCGGTCAGTTGGTAAAGCCGCATCAGCAAAGCGGCGAACTTGAGCAGCCGCAGGTTAGGCATGAGCACTTTCGTCCCGCCCCAACGCATGAGTCGTTCTCCGACTCCCGGCCTGCGGTTGTCTTCCACGACGATCCGCGCCATCTCCACCAGAGATCCATATTGCACGCCGGACGGACAGGCAGTCTCGCACGCCCGGCATTCCAGGCAGAGTCGAATGTGGCGAGTGAAGCTATCGCGTATATCCTCCGGCGCCAGCTTGCCGGCCGCGACCGCCCTCATCAGCGCAATCCGACCGCGCGGCGAGTCCATTTCCGTGCCGAAGATCGCATAGGTCGGGCAGGCCTGCAAGCACAGCCCGCAGTGGATGCACTGACTCAGCTTGCTATTGAAATCGCCCAACCTCAGAACATCCAATTCTTGAGTCGCTTTGCTCTCTTGACTAATCATGCTCATTAAAACCTGATTTTTCTCTGACCATCGCCCCTGCTCGACATTTCAAGCCTTCCAGGATATCCGTCCCGACTGGGTCGGCCGACCACTTGCACTCCCCGATCAGCACTGTCTTCCGGGCGCGGTCGAACGACAGAGCATCCAACCTCGCGTCATGGCTCAGCCAGCTCCCGATCCTTTCAGGTAGGAAGGACCATTTCCCTGCTCGTGCCCCGGTCGCGACGAATTGCCAGGCGGCCTCTTCGAAGGCGGTCGCGACGATGTGATTCAGCATTGCGCTCAAAAAAGATTTGCCGATGTCAAAAGACAAATCCTTAGGTCGCAAGGGGCAGCGCCGTGACTTTCTCTGCAATTCAGTAACCGACCTCCCCCTCGAGTAAACGGTGTTGCTCGACAGTGGCAGCCGGTGAGAACAGGCGGACGTTTTCTTCGATCCTTTGCAGTTGAGCATCTACCAATTCCGCCGTCACACCCGCGGGAGCATAAGCCACGTAGAGAACATGCGAGGTTTCTGGGGAAATCGGCGAGCGATTATCCTGCCCGTAGATAATCGAACAGCAAATGCCGCCGGCATCCTTCATGATCATATCGCCTGCACGAATGGCTTTGGGCGCGCCATTCATGCGGGTCATCTGATCGCCGGCACGGGACACGTCCATGGAGATCGCGCCGCGCAGCTTCGTGACATCGTGTCCGGCAGTCAGGATGAATGTCTCCACTTCTGCGATGAAGTTCGCGTCAACCAATGGAAACACGTTGGGGAGATTCTTGCCTTTCAATACGATTGACTCGACCTGAAGCTGAACATGATAAGTCTTGTCGAAGCGTTTGTAATACCGTTCGTAGGCCGACATCACAGGCAGGGCGAGAAAGTCCTGCCGCGTGAAGCCTTGATAGCGTTCTCTCAAACGCGCTTCAGCTTCACGTTTGCGCTCGTCCAGGCTGGAAGAAAGGCAGGCGCTCTCTATTCCCGAAAGTTCTAACAAGCCGATGACGGCTCCAGGATGAGCATTACGCCATTCATCAGTTGCAGAAATCGAAAGCATATCCATTTCCAATCCGCCAGGCTATTGATCGGCTACTTCTCCCAAAATATCTCAGCCCAGTGGACCGGATGATCGGTTGCCGAAGCCGGGGGTAACAGGTACACCGGATTGCGCACACCCAGGGAAGGAGATACGAAGATGTGGTCAATCCGGTTATCGCCGGACATGTCCGTTCCATCCGGGCTGATCTTGGAGGGATAGACGCTCACCCAGGCGTTGGTGTAGGCGCTGGCGATCAACTGGTAGGCTTCTTCGTAGTCCCGCAGGTTGTAATCGCCCAAGGCGATCACGTTCGGCTTATCCTGCGAGCGTTCCAGCAGGCTGCGAGCGAAGACCAGCATGGCCGTATCCGAGCCATCCGGGTGGACATCGTAAATGGTGAAGCGGTGCCCACTCATCTCGATCTCTGCTTCAGCGGTGCCAATTTCGTCCTGATCGCTGTATGTGAAGACCGCGCGCGTGTTCAGCAGCGGGTATTTCGAGAGGATTGCTGTCCCGAACGTTCCCGTGACTGTCGTCGGCCCGTAGTACGAATAGTAGCCCAGTTTGCCGGCGTAGTAGCGAACGTAATCATTGTTGTTGAGCGAGATGCGGGCGGTATCTGTCTCTTGCAGGGACAGGATGTCCGGCGAAACCTGCCGGATGAGTGCAAGCTGCCGCTCGTAGGAGCGTTCACCAGAGGCATCGTTGGCCGCCTGGATGTTGTAGGTCATGACCAGCAGTGATGATTTCTCTGTTTCAACAGGCTGGACGTGGCCGGTGCGCAGGACGCCAAACCCGGTAGCCAGGAAAATGGCAGCCAGCAGAGCACTCCATCCCCAATGGCCCTTTCCGAGGCTCTGAGCGGCGTTCGATCCGACCCTGATCTTGTATCCGACAAGCAGCGTGATGCCCCCCGCAATCAACAGATACGGTAGCCAGAACATGTTACGGAAGATGGCGCTGACCGGCGGGACATAACCCCATACGTTAGTAAAGATATTGATGAAGACGAGCAGCACCAGGGCCAGGCCTCCCATCAGCATCCCTGGAACGAGGTCGCGCGGGGAGGGGTTCGATTGCCGCACCCGCTCGACGAAGAGGTGCAGGTCGAGAAAGATGACCGGGAACAACAGCAGCATCAAGGCCAGCGGAATCCCCTGCCACCAAGTGGGCGCTCCAACCACCACGGCCGCGCTGTCTGGTGTCTGCGGAAAAGCGACGCGGTGCGTCAGGATCGTTCCGGTCAGGCTGAGCGTGAAGGCCAGGTTCCACAGAACCAATCCGAGCGGGGTGATGCGCTCGGACAATTGCGGCTGGCTGAGAGAGAGCCAGGCCCAGCCCGCGGCCAGCAGGCTGACGGTCAGCACGATCGAGGCGTAATTGCCTTCTGTCCAACGGACGATCACCGCGGGGGCTGAAAAAGCGAAATAGACCAGCGTCAGGACGAGGAAAATCCCCACCACCGCTCCGCTCAGGCCTCCCTCTTTGTTTTGTGGCGATGGTTCGCCAGTCCAATCCATTTGGGTGATCAACAAGCCGAGCAATGCCCCAAGAATCCATCCGGCCCACCCGCCGGCTAATGTGAGTGAATAATCGATGCTGTAGTTCAACGTGCGCAGCAGCGCCGAAAGGCTCACCGACAGCGCAAGCCCACCCGATACCCACAAGCCTGTCTGGGATTTGAATTCGCCTCTCGGCCGCGCCGCGGCCAGGAGCGCGAACAGGATGAGCGCCGCGCCTGCCCCGATGCCGGAAGCCAGCATCCGTCCCAGGGTATTCAGGTAGGGGGTGACGCCGCGCGCCAGGAAAAGCAGTCCGAACATGGTCCAGACCAAGAGGGATGGAATCTTTTTCCGGAAAGGGAGCAACAGGATGGGTGCAAAGAAGAACAACACACCCAACGCTTTTGCATCCAGGGAGGTGTGCATCAAGTCCAGGATGTAAATGGACTCGACCAGAGTGCCGGCCATCTGGATGAGAAAAAGAAAGAGGATGCCAAAGGCGATGACGAACAGGTAGGCTTTTTTCATGCTGCGCCTCTCTTGGGAGCCAGAATCTCGAATATTCAATCAATAGAACACACTTGTTCCTCTTGGCAAGTTCGGCGTTGCGCCTCCCAACAAGCAAGATCTGCATAAGGGATAGCCGTCCCTCGGTAGTCAGTTCCAGGTCCAGGATCGTCTTTCGAACCTGTTCGAGATCCAATCCGGATTCGACAGCCTGGACCTGGCAGTGCTTGCAAAAACACCCCAGATCGGCGACTGGATGGCTGAATGGGGAAGGAAAGCTCAGGCATGTTCCGGTAACCCTGCACCTTGTGGCCGGCTGCACCGATCACCTGCCACTCTGGACGTGACTGGAAGGCGGCATCTCCGGCAAGCAATGAATGCCAGCGCAGGAAGCGAATCCCCAGGCGCTCCGCCTCCCTTCGGCAAGCTTCCATCAAGCGGATAGGCAGGTTCCAGCCAATCAACAGATGAGTGAACGGGAGGAGGTCTGCGGCGAGGCGAAGTCTGTCCACTACCGCAGCAGTATCCCGCCCAGGCAAGTCAGGCGCATCTTCCAGATATTGGAGTGTAATCATATGTCGCTTAATGGATTTGGCAGGGGCGCGAGAACCGCGCTCATGAAAGCATAACGCTACGGCTTGACATGCGGATACATTTCTCTAGCAGGCAACAGTGCATGTAGATTGACACCAGTATAATCGATTCCCTAGACTGCTCGTTATAGGTCCTGATGAACTTCTGGCGATTAGGCCAGTAATACGGGCTGCTCACGGTGAAGAACCACTGCTGGACATCGTCGTAGATCGGATAGGGCAGCAGGTCCTGCAGGAAGCGCTTGCCGTCAGCGACGGACTGCGATTGGCGGAAGTCTCAAAATCTGTACTCGTGCGAAAGAAACTGGTGGGTGTAAAATAGCAAGTACTTTGTCCCAAAACCCTAATCTCTCTACTGCGAATCTGCCAGAGAGCTTTCCAATTCGGAGATTATCATGAACAGTGGTCAATGGTTTGCATTTGGCTTGAGCGTCCTTATCCTGCTTTGGTTCCTCGTTGGGGCAATGATCAACCGGCGGCGCGGCCACAAAGTTTACGGCTGGCTGACGAAGGGTTTGAGCCTATTCGGAAAGGTGGAGCCGCTTCGCCGCGACAACCTGCTGCAAGCTACCGCCCACCTGCGTGTGGATAACCTGACCGAGCCCTTCAGTCGGATGGAGATAATTTATGCCCTTGAACCGCGCGAGAATTTCCCCTTGTGGTTGTATAGCCGTCTTACCGGGCGGCGAGACGTGCTTCTCCTGCGAGCGGACTTGAAGTCCGCTCCCGGTCAGGACATTGAGGCAGGTCGTAAAAAAGACCGCGCCTTCGCCACATCCCTGGCCGGTCAGCTAAAAGAGCCGTATGCCTCCCAAACCTTGTCAGGGCAGCTAGAAATTGCCTGGCGCGGCAAAAAGGATAAAGAGTATCTGAAACGGATCTCAGCTTTCCTGGAAAAGTATGAGACGGCCATCGTGCGCTTCTCGTTGCATCGGGCTGCACCGCACCTGACACTGAAAGCAGAACTACCGCCCCTGCAAAGCAGCGAAGCAGCAGAATTTCTACAAAATTTGCAAGAGGTTCTGGTGTAGAAAATGGCCCTCTCAGGAGGCTTAAGACTTGCGGAGGTCACCAGGCGTGGTGACCTCCGCGTTTGTTTTGCTACGGGCGCAGCGGTGAGATATTATCTCGTTCCACTTTTCGGATTGGACAACCCCTTATTTACCCGGCGAAGAGAAAGCTCGCTGTGCGTTTGAGCATATCCACGCCGCGTATCTCGGTTTCGAAAAGCGGTAGGATAGAACGCACTTGTCCATCAAACTCCTTCCCTATGGTTTCCATGTGTTCTTGTTGCATGGCAACGCGATTCTTGACGAAATCGGGCGCGTCTTTCTTGACGCTATTCTTGTCAATCAGCATGTTGACGATCACACCGCCGACAGGGATGTTGAATTCACGAAACCAGCCGATGAAGCGGGTAATGACTGCGATGGGCAATGCCTCGGGCAGCGTAACGAAAAAGAACGAGGTCAGGCTGTCGTCAGTGAGCAGGGTCTTGGCGCGGCCCATGCGCTCACGCAGATTGAGCAGATATTCCATCAGCGGGTCTTTTTCCTGCTTCTTCTTGCTGTATGAGAGCAATTCGCGCAGCGTCATGGCTTCCTTGCGGCTTTCCACCATCTTGTTAACCCACATCGAGTAGACGCTAGTCATGCCCAGCAACCGGCGGGCATTGGCGGTCGGGGCGGTGTCGAAAACATAAACCTCGTATTCGTCCTTGAACATCAGATCAATCATGTTCTCGAACATGGCCGATTCCTCGAAGGCCGGATTCATGGTAGCTGATTCGACGAATTCATCCGCCTTGGTTTTGATCTCGGCGTATTTAAGAAACCATTCGATCTTCTCGCGTATCTCCTTCTTGGATTTTTCGATGGTTTCACGAGTATCAATCTCATATGCCCACAGGTTAGGCACGCCGGTGACAGATGTCGGCCGACCAAAGACGTCCTGGCAGAGCAAGCCGGAAAGCGAGTGCACCGGATTGGTGGAAGCCAGCAGCGTTCGCCTGCCCCGCTGCGCGGCCCAGAGGGCGGCAGCACCGGCCATGACAGTCTTACCCACGCCTCCCTTGCCGCCGAAGAAGATGAATTTGAGGCGAGGGTTATCGGTCATGAACTGCTGCATGGATTTCGTTATCATGCCTCACCTCCAAATAGCGATTCGGCCATCCGTTCGATCATTTTCAGGCCAGTGATATCACGCTCGAATTCGAGGACGCGCGTCAGCACTTCGCTGCCGAAGGTGCGGTCAATCTCCGAAAGATAGCCTTTCTGCATTTCGAGACGATTGCGCAGGTAGTCAGGGATGTTTTGCCGTGCCAGTTCCGGAGGGATGACGCGGTTCACAATGTAGCCGGAGATGGGGACATCGAATTTGGCAAACAATCCGGCTGCCTTTTTCGTATCAATGATGATCATCTCCTCCGGGACAATCACGAAGAAGAAGGCAGTCTTTTTTTTGTCGGTCAGGATGCCCGATGAAGTGTTGATACGATATTTGATATCCTGTAGTTCGCGCAGGATTTTATCCTCTTCGGTTTCCTTGTCGCGGCGCATGATGGCGGCCACCTGCCCATATTCTGCCATTTCCTGACGCAGGTGAGTGATCTTGTCAATCCACTCATCGTAGACCGAAGCCATGCTCAGATAATACAGGGCGTGGCCAAGCGGGACGAGGTCATAGATGTAATAGTCATACTTACCGCCGACGACGATGTCCACCACCTCATCGAAGATGGCACTCTCTTCCATGGCTGGCTCAGCCGCGGCGGCCTGGATGTAATTCTCGATCTCCTCCGGGATCTGCTCCACACCATACATATTGCGTATCTTCTGGCGGATCTCTTCCTGGTACTCTTTGATGCGCTGATCAGCGTCAATCTCCTGGGCGAAGAGGTTGGGCATGATCTCGACCGGCCCTTTGCCGAAGATATCACGCTGGAAAATATCCGTCAGGCTGGCCTGCGGGTCTACGGAGAAGACCAGTACTTTGTGGCCTTGCTTTGCCAGCCAGTAAGCGGTAGCGGCGCTGAAGGTGGTCTTGCCCAGACCACCCTTGCCGCCGAACATGATGTATCTGCGATTGGGGTTTTGCTCAAATATTGTTTTCAGGGACATGGTTGACTCCTAGGCGAGGGCGTCCGTCAGATCTTTCTCGCGCAGCATTCGCCGCTTCCAGGTGCTGATCTGCGGTACCACGTAGGGCAGCAGACGCAGACTGTAATATGGTGGCAGAATGGGGATGCCCAGCAGGTCGCCCATTGTTATGAGGATGAACAAATGCTCCATGCTGCCGCGCGTCTTGAGTGCGAAGCGCGCCATATCGTGGCCGGCCATGCCATATAATACACTCTTGAGGCCATCGAAAAAGCCGGGCTTCTTTTCTTCTTCTATCATGGGATTATCCTTTCGAACGAGTTATGTGATTTCCTGATCACACAGATCAGTAAAATCTCGCTCACGCATCATGCTGCGCTTCCAGCCCGAAACATTGGGCATGACATAGGGCAGCAAACGAAGGGTGTAAAAAGGAGGCAGAACTGGCACACCCAACAAGTCGCCAAAGACGATCAACACGAACAAACGCTCGATCTCGGCGCGCTGCTTGTTCAGGTCACGCACCATCTCGTAGATGGTTGCCCCGTAGATCATCTGTCCGATGGCTGTGAGGACCTGCCGCGCCCACTGCAACCAGGGAGTGAATATTCGACTCCTCACGGGGCGTATTATACCCTCATTTCAACCCCTTGGCTTTGCAGAGCACGCTCCAGCCCGCTTGCATCTAGGCCGACCACTTTTTCACGTTTACCAACGATGAAAGTAGGGTAGCGGTGAACACCATAGCGCACCGCTTTGAATAGTCCTTGCAATGATCGCGGATCAACGATGCGGATGAGAACACTGTTGCTATAACGCGCCGACAGCTCGAGGATAAAATCCGAAAGGCGTTGAAACTCCTCCCGCCACTCGGGGGGATACTCATCCAGCCCTCGCTCATAGGGAGCTTTGTCCATCTTGGCGCGCGCCATCAGCATCTCACATGATAGACAAATGCCCCACTCCTCAGGGAGGGGAGAGAACACCTCAATTTCGATAGGTGACACTGATGATCGCTGGCTTGTTTATAGAAGTGCGACGCACCCCTATTAGGAATGCGTCGCACATCAAGAAGCTTAACTGGGTTAGGCCTTCGCCTCGACGGGCTTGGCAGCGGGGCTGCGAAAGGCTTTCAACGCATCCCAGGCCAGGAACAGCGCCGCGATTACCAGCACCAGCGCCACAATGCCAATGATAATCTGCGCTGTGGCAAACTGACCCACATTGGCGATCTTATTCGCGACCGGATCTGCGATCTTGGGCAGGTTGATCCCAAAGGACTCATAAGCCTTGTAAAGCAACGCCCCAATGGTTGTGACGAACATGAACAGGAATGGCCAGAGAGTCCACTGATAGTTCTTGCCCTTGGACTTCAGCCACAGCGTCACCAACAGCAGGGCCAGCGAGGCCATCAACTGGTTGGCCGCGCCGAAGACTACCCAGATCTGCAGGAAGGGCACCAGCCAGATCAACGCCAGGGTAAAGAGCAGGGCGATGATCGTGCCGACGTGGACGTTCTTCATGATCGGCATCTTGTCGCCCAGGGCTTCAGCAGAGGCCACGCGCATGAAGCGCACCACCAGGTACATGATGGTCAGCGCCATCAGGGTCAGGAACACCGCACCGTAGACTGTACCGAGCGTCATGTCCAGCCCCCACTTGTTCATGAACGTAGCCAGGCCGACCGAGAAGACCTTGGCTGCGGCCGCGCCGCCACCGGCATCTTTGTATCCTTGGAAACTGCCGAAAGCGACCGTGGCGGTCAGGAAGGCCATCACGGCGAAGAACATTTCCAGGAACATCGCACCGCCGCCCACGTACAAGGCATCGGTTTCCTTCTCCAGTTGGCGTGCCGTCCCCGAAGAGGAGACCAGGCTGTGCCAGCCCGAGATTGCCCCGCAGGCGATGGTGACGAACAAGATCGGCCACAACGGCCCAAGGCCCTTGACGTTGAAACCGGTGAAGGCTGGGAAATCGCCCATGCCAGGCCGCCAGATCAGCAACCCGACCACGCCGCCCAGGATGCCCAGGAAGACGATCCAGAAGGAGACGTAGTTGATCGGCTGCGCCCAACGCCAGATGGGCAGCACCGCGCCGAAGTAGCAAATGATCGCCACCAGCAGGCTGCCGACGAACTTAGCCTGGGTCACCGTCAGGAACAGCGTGGGGCTGACCAGCGTCTTGCCGTCCTCGGCGAGGTGGTAGCCATACAGCAGGCTGAAGAAGTCCCTGACAGGCTGGAGTGTGCTCAGCCAGATACCGACAAAGGAAAGCACCACGGTGATGACCGAGGTGAGAATGATGTCCTGCTTCCATTTGTAGGTCATCTGACCTGCCAGGATGCCAACCAGGATCACGATGATCACGCCGAGCGGCACGGTTACTTGGGTGAGCAGGTTGTAACCGACCTGGATGCCAAAGGCGCCCATGATCAGCCAGAGATAGAAATAGATAAAGGTGAGCAGGACCATGCGCGAGCGCGGCGAGATCAGTTGGTAACTGAGCGCACCGAAGGACTTGCCCTCCTCGCGCACTCCTATCACGATGCTGGTGTAATCTTGCACCCAGCCGATGAAGAAGGTACCGAGGACGATCCACAGTAAGGCGGGCAGCCAGCCCCATTGAACAGCGATGATTGGGCCGAGGATTGGCCCTAGGGCGGCAATGGATTTGAACTGGTAGCCGAAGAGGACGTTGCGGTTGGCAGGTGTAAAGTCCACGCCATCCATGAACATCTTGGCCGGCGTGGCCTTCTTTTCGTCAGGCTTGATGATGTTCTTGTTGATCGTCCTGGCGTATACGAAATATCCTACTCCGATGGCAGCCAAGCCGATCACGAGAGCTAGAATTGAATTCATTTCTTCCTCCATTTGGACTTGAATGCATTTGGATTTGAGTGGTACAACAGATCAATATTCAGCGAATACAAGCCGATTAATGAATTTTTCGATAGACACCTCCGTTTATGATTTTAGACTTGCAAGCATTTGTTCGTGCTCCTGACAACAGGTGGTCTTTTACGATGTGTGCTTGAGATATTGTTGGATCACGCGAGCGAACGGTTTGTGTTGTATACTATGCCTTACTCATTTCTTGCCGATGGAGGAGCTCGATGACTCTGTCTTTACCAGTAATGCTTCTGATTGTCGGTTTTACCTATATCCTGATGTGGGGCGGTCTGACTCTGCTGCGGCGCGAGGGGCTTTCGTTTCGCTTTGCTGTTGATGCCATAGCGGTCACGCTGATCTTCAGCGCTCTCGCAGCCTGGACTGGCTTTCAACCGCACCCGATCCTGTTTCTTCTTGTCCTCTACCTGATCACCATGCGCTCCCGTTTATGTGTGGATATCGCGAATGCTCTTGCCCAGCGAGGACAGTTTCGAAGGGCTGATGTGCTCTATAATCTCGCTGGTCGTATGTGGCCCGACCAAAGTGTGGCTATACTCATCCTGTTGAATCAAGGTGTCTCTTACCTGTCACGCGGCGACATAGATCAAGCAATCGCTCTTCTCGATAGCGTGATGCAAAAAGCTGGCGAGGGTTATCTAGGTATCAAAAATAAGGCCGCCGCGCATTACAATTTAGGTGTAGCCTATCTGGGCAAAAACAAGAACGCTCTGGCCGTGATTGAGTTCAATGCTGTCTTGGATACCTGGCCGGCTTCCGAGTATGCTCGCCGCGCCGCGGCCGCTCTCGAAAAACATCACCACAGTGCGGCTGAGCCGATTGAAGAAGAGAAGTAACTTATTGCAGAAAAACAATAAACGCCATAAGCAGACATGGCTCATGGCGTTTGAGTACAATCATCCCTTCGACTTGGCGCTTCCCATTTGCCAGTCTACCCCAGAGGGTGTCAATCGGATGCGGGGCGAGATGAAGCAACAACATCTTTTGATAGGTGTGTTAAATACGACATTTAGTATAACACAAATTTGAAGATTCGTTACGCATTCTGGGGAATATCAAGCCGAAGCGACCTGTCGCGCTTTCAAATCAATAGGGATAAGGGCTGCATAAACCACGTCCGAAAATGGTGTAGGGATGCCCAGTTCCCGGCCTTTACGCCCGATAATCCCAATGATGGCCTCCACTTCGGAAACGTGGCCAGCCTCGATATCACGCTGCATGGAGGCTTTGATGGCTGGCGCAGAGGCATCAATGAAGGCCAATGACTTTTCCACCACGTCCGCGTCCAGGGCGATATTTTGCATCCGTGCCAGGGCCTCGACCTCACGCATGATACCGGTCAGAAGGCCGCGAGTCTCAGGGACGGCGCGGTAGTCACCCATTTCCAGCCGCGTCAGCGCACCCACGCCGCTAACGGCGGCGATGAAGACAAATTTCGTCCACAATACCTTGAGGATATTATCGGTCAATTCTACAGTTATTTCAGCGGCTTTGAGTACCTCGTAGATGGCCAGAGCACGTGGTGTGATGCGTCCGTCCAGTTCGCCCAGCACGATGCGGCGGAATGCCGAAACCTGGCTGATGACGCCTGGCGATTCGATGACCGAGGCGATCCAGGTTGCCGCGCCCAGCATGTGCGCAATGCCCACAACCCGACCAATACGCTCGGCAGCATCAATTCCATTTTGCAGGCTCAGTACGGCGGTCTCTGGCGTAAGAATGGGGCGGATGGATTCAGCCGCTCGGTCGGTATCGTAAGTTTTGGTGCAAAACAGCACCAAATCAACTGGCCCAATTTCAGCCGGCGACTCTGCGGTAGCGGCTGGTTTGACCGTGAAATCGCCGTGGACGCTCTTGATCTGCAAACCGTTTTTCCGGATGGCCTCCAGGTGGGCACCGCGTGCCACGAAGGTCACCGCGTGGCCTTGTTGTGCGAGCAGGCCGCCATAATAGCCGCCTACACCGCCGCTTCCAATAACTGCGATTTTCATGTCTCCTCCGAAAATAACTGTGTGCGCATCATCTCAAAAAAAGTGGGGAGTGGGGATCGTTTGAAACGGCTGAATTCTTTTGCTCTCGAAAGTCAGAAGGTAAAACCTTGACAATTGGCACGGATGGGGTAAAACAATAATACAACATCGTCTCGATAGACCCAGAATTAAAACACCCTTTTGCTCTATTCGATTCATAAATTGATGGATGAGTTGAAGTGGCCGAAAAGTCACTCACTGCTTACAAACCAATAGCTGCACGACCGCCATCGTCAGCCGTTTGGAAGGAGGACCAGCGATGCTTACCGTTCGTAAGTATCTGATCCCGATTGTCATCTTGCTGTCGGTGGGCATCGTTCTGGCGACATTGCTCAGAAAGTCCTCCCCGCCACAGCCAGCCTCGCCCACGGCTGAGGATACTTTCCAGGAGGCCCGGCTGGAGATGGTCAAATATGCCATCCAGGGGGCCGGCATCTCCGACCCAGACGTACTGCGCGCCATGCAGACAGTGCCGCGGCATGAATTTGTCCCGCAGGATCTTTTGGATCGAGCCTATGAAGACCATGCTCTCCCCATCGGCTATGGACAGACTATTTCCCAGCCTTACATCGTCGCCTGGATGACCGAGCTGTTGGAACTGGAGCCTGGGGATAAGGTGCTGGAGATTGGCACTGGCTCGGGGTATCAAGCGGCCGTGCTGGCAGAATTGGGGTACGTTGACGTCTACAGCATCGAGATCGTCCCTGAACTGGCCAAAAGCGCCGCGCAGCGGTTGCAGGAACTAGGCTACACTCAGATACACGTCAAGCAAGATGACGGTTACTACGGCTGGCCTGAGCATTCCCCCTTCGATGCTATCATTGTGACCGCCGCCCCCGATCACCTCCCTGCCCCACTGGCAGCGCAACTGGCCGAGGGCGGGCGGTTGGTGATCCCGATTGGCCCGCCGGGTTGGTACCAGACTGTCTGGAAATTTGTAAAAGAGTATGGGGAACTGCGTGCTTATAACATGGGTGGGGCCATCTTCGTACCGTTCACCGGCGCGGGGATCGAGAGTGAGCGCGCCACACCGGAACCATGATCGTCAGCCAGGCTCCAGCGTAGCATAGCGCCCCAATCTTTAATACCCAGCTGAACCCGAAACTGAGCGCCAGCAAGGCAGCCAGGATGGACGCGACCACCGAACTGGCTCCGTTGGCGGCCCAGACCCACGGAATTTGAGCGGCTGCGCTGCTTTTTTCTCCCGGCACCTCAGTACCAGAACGATCAACGGTTTTCGTCAGCCAACGGATGCCGGCCGGGAAGGGGATTCCCATCAATAAGCCGATTGGGGCAAGCACAATGATCGTGATAATCAACCTGAGAGTAAACGGCAGGCCCAAAGTTCGGGCGAAAAGAGGGGGCAGGAGCATGGGGACGCCCAGCAGGAAAACGATCAAGACGCCAAGTGCCAGTTGATGGGGCAGCCGGTCCGCTTGTGCACTGCCCAGCGCGGAGAATAGCAGCAAGGTGAACAGTACAGTCGTCATCGCATAAGCCGGGTGACCCAGATAGAGAATGAAGCGTTGAATGAGAGGAATCTCTACAAACAGGTAGGCAAGACCAATCAAGACAAAGTAGAGCAGGGGGCGAAGGATGGATGACGGACGCTCAGGACCTGTATTTTTAGATATTTTGCGGTTTACCAGCGGAAGGAGGATCAATGTGCCCGCCAGCAAGGTCGCCAGGGCAAGTAAAGCAACAACGACGAAATACCCTGCCCCGCCGAAGGGCTGCCAGGTGCGACCCAATTCCGCCAGGATCTGTCCGGCCTGAGACCATTTGAAAAAATGGCCAAAGAAGGGATGATCGTCAGTCGGCGGGGTGATGTCGTAGGGATAGGCAGCGTAGAAATCCTGGCGAGGGGAGGCTGCCAGGAGATCGGTAAAGGCCTGATAGTAAATCGACTCGGGAAGAATGTTGTAGCGGTTCGTTTCATCGGCATTAATATTGGGGGCATAGATCAGGTCGAAAGCCCGTTCGGCAGTGAATGCCCGAATCGCTTGCAACTCGCCTGGCAGAAAGGCTCCGCTCCTGACCAGGATTGTCACGGTGTTGTAGCCGCGAAAGGCGACGATCTGCATTCTAGGATCACCGCCATCGCGCTCAAGGGCAGTCACCGCCAGCGCGAAGGTGCGCAGGTCTTCGCTGGGTGGGTCTTGCAACCAGCGGGTGACGACCAGCAAGCCATCCGTCATCAGACGCCCCAGCGCATCCTCGAAGGATTCGACCGTGTAGCGGTAGTCCTCCGCCAGGCTGTACGCTCCGGAGCGTACCGGGTGATAGGAGGATGTCAACGAGAGCACGACGATGTCGAACTGGTTTCCTGCTCGACGGAGGTAGCTGCGGTCCGATTCGAGCACCACCTGCACGCGCGGGTCGTTATAGGGATAACCGACAGCCTCCACAATCATCGGATTGACTTCGACCGCCGTGACTCCCCGCGCACCCAGCGCCAGCGCGGTGAAAACGTCCAGGCCGCCGCGCGGCTCGAGGACCAGGGCGCTGGCCCCAGGTCGAAGTAGATATGCAACGGCTGAAGGGAGGTAATCCGTAAAGGCCGAGTCGGCCTCCGGGAACAGGATAGGGCACAAGTCATCGCCGTCCACCAACAACCCGTCTGTGCGCGGGAGCGGCTGCAGATAGCGATAACTCAACCCGGGGATCGAATGGATGCTGGCGCTGTGTATCAAGTCGAGCCTTGAGAAAGCATTCCAGCGGCGGTAGATCACTTCTGCACTTGGCTGCTGCAAAGTATAGGAAAGACTTTTGTAGGGCGAAAGGCGCAATTCCAAGAATGGGAGACCGGCGCGCCCGCCAAGACGCAGGCCGAGGTCGAGGGCGGCAGTCACCAAAAGGACGGCAGCGATGATGGCAGGGGACGCTTTGGCCGCAAATGAACGGTTCGATTCCGGACGGTGCTTCCCCGAGCAGACGAGCGAGCCCAGTGCAGCCAGCCCGCTGCTCAATACGACCGTCCCCTCGCCGCCCAGATAGGAGGGCGCGGCCAGTGCAATAACGCAGCCCAGCGCTGAGCCAAGCAGGTTGACGGCATAGGTCTGCCCGGCGGAAAAGGGAAAGACCGCCAGCAATAGTCCGACGGCCATACCGCTGAAAAAGAAAGGGGTTGCCAGGGCGACGTAGTGTAACACGAGGATCGCAACCTGCCTGCGATCCCAGGCGATGCTGAAGGAGTCGAAGGGCAGTTCGTTGGTGAGCAGGTATGCACCTAAGATGCTCAGGCCGGTCGCAAACGCCAATTTGCCGAGGGTGTTTTGGGGGTCTTTCCGTCCAAGAGCGGGAAAGATCGCCAGTGCAGTTCCGCTGGCGCCAAATCCCAGCAGGGCGATACTGACAATCATGAAGGCGAAATGATAGAACTGTGCAACGGAAAACAGGCGGGTGAGCATGATTTCGAATGCCAGCGTGGCTGCGGAAAGCAGGAAAAGCCCCAACTTGGTGACAACAGGAGGTGAAGGAATCTTGGTATTCATGCCCGGACAAGAAAGGGGGGCGTGCATATTGGAAAGCCCAAATGGACATTATATGGCACTTCATCCCTTGCAACACAAGCAACTGGTTCCCAATATAAACGAGCTTTATCACCGACTCGCGAACGTGAATGGATTTGTGGCCAAACGTGGCGAGTGTCCTTCAAGCCGGAAATATAAAAGGAAAAAAGCGATCGTTGAATTCCTAAGGCGATTCTGCCCCACTCTTTCTCAAAGCTATTACAATTGTGTTGATGTATATCCATCTCACGACACATTCGGCGTATTCCTTACAGGAAGGGCTGGCGCTGCCAGCCGAGCTGGCGCAGGCAGCACAAGCGGATGGGATGTCCGCCCTCGGCCTGACCGACCACCGCCTGCTGACCGGCTCGGTGGAGTTCGTGCTTGCCTGCCAAAAGGCCGGAGTGCAGCCGGTGCTGGGACTGGAGATTGACCTGGAGACTGGCAAGCTGACGCTGCTGGCGACCAGCCTTCCAGGCTGGTCGAACCTGTGCCGCCTGAGCAGCGCCCTGGCGCTGCGAGCCGACCCCGAGGCGGCCTGCCCGCTCGACTTATTGGCTTCTCACTCCACAGACCTGATTGCCATAAGCGGCAGCCAGGGCGACCCCTCCGGTCAACGGCTTGAATTGCTCAGAGAAATGTTCCCGGGCCGCTTGTATCTTGCTCTGCAGGATCCTAAGCTTGGCCTGCCGCTCTCCGACTTTGGCCGGAGGCTTTCCCTGCCCCTCGTCGTCACTCATCCCGTGTATTACCTATCCCCCGAACACGCTGCGTTAAAACGCACGCTGGCGGCCATCCGCTTGAATCAATCGCTCGATCGCATCCCGTCGGACGCAAGCGCGCCGCCCGGTGCGCATTTCGTGAGCGGGCGCGAGATGGAGAGGCGCTTCGGGAGTTTCCCCATGGCAATAGCGGCAACCGAGGAAATTGCGGCGCGCTGCAAGTTCGACCTGCCGTTGGGTGTGGCGCACATGCCAAGCGTGCCGCTGCCTCCCGGCCTGACGGCTGCAGAATACCTGCGTCAGAAAGCGGTGGCCGGGGCGCGCCGGTTGTACGGGCGAATCGGCCCCGAAGTCCAGTCCCGACTCGACCACGAGTTAGAGGTCATCTCCCGCATGGGCTTCGAGCCGGTTTTCCTGATCGTAGAGGAGATCCTGGATTTTGCCCGCCAGAGCGGCGTACCATTCTCTTCGCGCGGCTCAGCCGCCTCCTCGCTGGTCGCACACTGCTTGGGCATCACCAGCCCCGATCCACTGCGGCTAAACCTGTACTTCGAGCGCTTCCTCAACCCGGCTCGCACCACGCCGCCCGACATTGACACCGACCTGTGCTCGCGGCGGCGTGACAGCGTCATCCAGCACGTTTTCGAGGTCTACGGCCCGCAGCGGGCTGCGATGGTGGGGACGATCAACCGCTTCCGACCGCGCTCGGCGTTGGGGGAGGTCGCCAAGGCGCACGGCCTGGCGCCGAAAGTGGTGCGCGAGCTGGTCGAGCAATTACCGTATGCCTTCTTTGCCCGAATGCAGGAAGAGGACGAAGAGGGCAGCCTGCCCCCTTCGCCATTTGCCGAGCTGCGCGTCCGATATAAGTCTCCTACCTACCAATTGATCTTCGGTCAGGCCGAGGCGCTGCTCAGGCTGCCGCGCCACCTCTCCGTGCACGCTGGAGGGTTGGTTGTGGCGCCCGGACTGTTGACCGATCTGGTACCGGTGATGCGCTCGGGCAGCAAGGGGGTGACGATCACCCAGTTCGACCTGGGGGCGGTCGAAGCGCTCGGCCTGGTCAAGATTGACCTGCTGGGCATTCGCGGCCTGACCGTGTTGGGCGACGTGGCCGGGTTCATTCACGCCAGTCATCCAGACGACTATACCGGCCCACTGGATATTCTCGAAGCGACCCCCGCGGACGACCCAAAGACAGCCCAGCGCGTCGAGAGCGGCGGGACGATTGGCTGCTTCCAGATCGAAAGTCCCGGAATGCGCGCCACCCTGCGCGAGATCCGCGCCCGCAGCGAGGACGACATCATGGCGGCATTGGCCTTGTACCGTCCGGGGCCATTGAGCGGCGGACTGAAAGATGCTTTCGTGCGGCGATTTAAAGGCGAAGAGCCAGTCAGCCACCTGCACCCAGCTCTGGCGCCGCTGCTGGAAGAGACCTTCGGGGTGATCCTGTACCAAGAACAGGTGCTGCGCATCGCCCACGAGCTGGCTGGCTTCAGTCTGGCAGAGGCGGACTTGCTGCGCCGCGCAATGAGTCATTTTGATCCTGGTAAGCAGATGCAACTGTTGAAGCAGAAGTTCATCAGCGAGGCGCAGGCTAGGAACGGCGTACCTCCCGAAACTGGCGAGAGGGTGTGGGAGATGATGGCGGCCTTCGCTGGGTATGGCTTCCCCAAGGCACACGCGGCTTCTTATGCAAAAGTGGCCTGGCGTTCAGCCTGGTGCAAGTCTCACTTCCCAGGCGAGTTCATGGCGGCCGTGCTGGCCAACTGGGGCGGCTACTACAGCCAACGGGTCTACTTGGGCGAGGCGCGCCGCCTGGGGCTGACTGTCCGCCCGCCGCACGTCAATCATTCGGGGCGCAATTTTGTCCTTGCGGATTTTATATCTGAGCAAAATTCTCAGCTCCAAAAGGCTCTTTTCATGGGGCTGGATCAGGTCAAAGAGCTGACCGGGCGTACGATTGAGCGGATCATGCGCTACCGGCCGTTCCATTCACTAGAGGATTTCCTGGCCCGCGTTGACCCGCGCCCGCAGGAGGCCGAGAACCTGGCGCGTGCCGGGGCGCTGGAGGGACTGGGGGCGATCCCGGCCATCTTACGCCGCTTGCAAGGCCGGGGCTGGCAGGCGGGGCAACCCAGCCTGTTCGAGTGGAGTGAGACTGGCGGGGAGGGCGGAGAGGAGGATTGGACGCTGGAGCAAAAAGTGGCCGCCCAGCAAGAGCTACTGGGCATCAGCCTGGATGCCCACCCCCTGGAGCTAGCAGCCAATAAACTCTCAGCCGCCGGAGCGATCACGACCGTCGAGGCCGCCGGACGGGTCGGGCAACGGGTAACGGTGGCAGGCGTTCGTCAGAGCGGGCACCGTAGCCGGACCTCTCGCGGAGAGCTGATGATGTTTCTAACCTTGGAAGACCTGACGGGTATGCTGGATGTAGTCCTGTTCCCGGATGTCTACCGCCAGGCGCGCCCTGTAGTCCATTCGTCCGAACCCTTGCTGGTGACTGGCATGGTGGAGACGGATGCCACCCGCAGCGAGCCATTGCTGCGGGCAGAGAAGGTGGCGCGGGTAGAAATAATGAAGGAGGCGAGCCGTATTCTACTAATAGACCAAAAGTTTCTCTGGGATCGAAGATCACCTCGTTTTGATAGCACAGGTGTTTAATAAGGAGCTTAAAAAGTCACTCGGTCAATGACTGCCATGAAATGCACGCGGCGAGAAAGGAGAAAGCAATGAACATGGCTGAACTGTTTTGCCCACTTCTGATTATAGGCAGCTATCTTTTAGGATCAGCCTCGTCTGCCATTCTCGTGACATATCTCTGGACCGGAAAAGATATCCGCACCCTGGGAAACCAGAATGCCGGAACGGCGAATGTCGCTCGCAGCGTGGGGCTAAAGCCAGCAATCTTGGTCGCGGTAGCGGATTTCTCCAAAGGTGCGATCCCGGTGATCCTGGCGCGTCTGTTCGGATTGACGGACGTCTGCGCACTGGCTGGGGCGGTCGCGGCAGTAATCGGCCATAGTTTTCCCATTTACTTCCGCTTCCGAGGTGGCAAGGGATTGGCTGCCTCAATCGGAGCGCTATTGGTATTCACGCCGCTGGAAACACTGCTTGTGTTGCCTGTCCTTGGATTGGTGTATCTGGTCATCACGGGCAGCGCGGTGACCGGGGCGCTGGTCAGCCTGGCTCTCCTTATCGGACTGAACTTATGGCTCGGACACCCATTGGTGATCGCCCTGGCGCCTTTGGTCTTGCTGGTGACCATGGGCCTGTGTGCCATTCCACAAGCGATCTACGACTGGCATCAACGTGAGAATAAGCGAAGCCTGTTCGCCTATTGGCTGTCTCCCAAAGACCAGGTCAGCGGAGGCAAAACCATCGCGGTTCTCACCGACAGCCTCGCTTCTCTCCCTACTGAAATCTGTACCCAAGAGAAAGTACATACGATACCGCTCGTGCTGATCCTGCCGGATGGAACCTATCGCGACGGCGTAGATATCGACCCGCGCCAGTATTACCGTTTGCTGCGAGAGGAAAAACTAATGCCAAAAACCTCGGCACCCTCGCCGGGTGAATTCCTTACTCTTTACGAGCGCCTGGCCAAAACGCATAAAGCGGGGGTGGTCATTACTGCCCCGAAAGAGCTTACCCAAACCTGGGATTCTGCCAAGTTGGCAGGGGAGATGGCAAGCAACCAGTTCGTAGTACAGGTAATTGATAGCCGCGTGGCTGGACCGGCACAAGGGTTTGTCGCCCTAGCCGCAGCACGGGCCGCGGCCTCCAATGCAGAACTGGAAGCTGTCTTGCAAGTGATACAAGCTGCCCAAGAGAATGTAGGGCTTGTTGTCGTGCTCGATACGCTCAAGTTCTTGGCCGAGGGAGGCCGGGTAGCAGAGGCACGACAGTGGATAAAATCCGCCTTGCGAGTTTATCCCATCCTGTGCATTATCCGCGGGCAAATCCGCCTGATCGGGATGGCACGGACAAAGGCGAAGGCCATCGAGCGGATGATCCAATGGCTCAGAACAACGCTAAAGAAAAGCAAGGTGGCCTTGGCCTTCTGCCATACTGATGCCTTTGTGGAGGCCGCCGCGCTGGAGAAGAAATTGACAGCGTTATTCCATCCGGTCGAAAGCTTTGTCACCGAGTTGACGCCGGTGATCGGGGCACACACCGGCCCCGGCGTAGTCGGTGTGGCCTGGTGGATGTTACCAACAGCAAACCAGTAAACATGACATGGAAAACCAAGAGTAGTGTTTCGTATGATGTACGGATGAACCCCACGGTGTAAACAGCCCGAGCCGCCGGCTTTCATACCTGATTGCGCACGCCACCTGACGCTATCTTGTTAGGCCCGTACAGCACTGACCCTCGAACCGCCTTCCCGTGAGTAGATACCACCAAGGACAAGAGCGCCAACGAGAAAATGTGAGAGTGCAATTCTTTGGCGTGTTTTTAACTAGCCGCTCACAGGGGGCACCCGACCATATGTTCAGTAGAGTCAGAAGATCTTCTCCGATCAAAGAGGTAAAGAGAGCCGGTCATGGGATTTCCAGAAAGACAGGCGTCTGGCTCAATTGCACGGCTGAAGAGAGCGACGGGAAAGGTGGAGAC